>NZ_JAGYGI010000036.1:0-50320 GCF_019947365.1 Pseudomonas sp. GL-R-26
CACCACCACCACCATCCTTGGCATAGGCACTGGAGTCATGGGAAATGGAATCTGGTACCAGAACGATGGAAGCCGAAAGGACACCGCCAATTGCCAGCGCCAGCAATCCTCTCTTGAAAAGCAGGTAATTGTTCATCGTGCATTCTCCTGGTGATTTACCGCGAGCAGTGTCAACGCCATACGCGTTGCGATCCGGGAGCGGCATGGGAGCAAACCGTCAAACCTACATCTTCTTTTGAATTCTTACGCGTGGGATTTTTTCCCACACACAGAAGTTAGCCCTTTCTGGCGCTGGGTCAACCCGCGCAGCAGAAAGCCGACCGACGGCCTGGGGACACAGATGGGGATGAGGGGGGATTGCCCATGCGGGAGTGGCATGGGCGGCGGTACTTTACGTTTTAAACCAGAGGTTTACAGGTACGAAACACGGTCTGTCGATCGCTAACCCGGTACCGAGTTTTTTTGCTCACCGACACTGCCCGCCCTGCCGGCGACTGCCAGTGCCACGCAACAGGCCAGTAACGAGAATCCGGCGAATGCGCCCATCACATGCAGGTAAGGCAACACGTGATTCCATGCTCGAGCCACCCCCAGGAAAGCGGCGAATAGCCAACCGCTCATGGAAAGCGCCCCCAACAAGGCGAGCCGCGTGCGGCCTGCACTGCGCAGTGCGACGAATGGAGCCTTTTGCAGCAGCGGGAAGCCGATTCGATGCAATAGTGCACCGTTGAGGCTCAGCAGCGCGACGACCGTCACCTTGGCCCAGAGTTTCTGATTGAGCAGATACACGTCGCCTTCATTGAGATAACCCTGAAGCACCAGCAACAGTCCGCTTGCCCAAAGGGCCAGCAGCGCAAGGCTGACAATCTTCTGGGTTTCATCGAGGTATTCAAGCCTCGCCTGGTCCAGTATTTCCTTGCGCCAACTCCAAAGCTTGTGATCCGCCTGCAACACCCTCCCCAAGGCAATACACGTAGCGAGCAGATGACCGTACACGAGAAGCATTTTGAGCATTGCCTTGACCTTATTATTGTTTTGGCGCTGCGTTCCCTGCTTCGCTGAATTGAAAGCAAATGATACAAATTAGCAATTGCGTTTTCAAGACAAAAACTACCTACCATTTGTCAGAACCAGCCGCCATACGACTTTCATCGAACATGAAGTCGGTCATTCCTGTGGCGGATAACGCTTAAACCAGGATCAATCAGGAGATCAGCATGCGCACATTGACCGTTGCTGCATTCGTGAGTCTGGATGGTGTCATGCAAGCGCCCGGCGGGCCTGAGGAGGATTCCAGTGGCGGATTCCGCTTCGGTGGCTGGATAGTGCCCTACGCCGACAAAACCACCGGCCAGGCCGTACAGGACCTGTTCTCACAGCCATTCGAGCTGCTGCTGGGGCGTCGTACCTACGACATCTTCGCCGCCTATTGGCCGCACATTCAGGCCGACGCAACCCATCACACCATCGCTGACCTGTTCAACGCCGCCCCCAAGCACGTGGCCACCCATCGCGCCGACTCACTGGCCTGGCACAACAGTCATGCGCTGGAGGGCAACCTGGTCGATGCGATCGGCGCGCTCAAACGCCAGGACGGTCCTCAGCTACTGACCCAAGGCAGCGGTGACCTGGTGCGCCAACTGCTTGCCGCCGGCCTGGTGGACGAGTTGCGGCTGATGATTCATCCCATCCTGCTGGGGCGCGGCAAGCGCCTGTTCGACGACAACGCACAAGCATCGGCCTTCACCCTGGTGAATTCGATCAGCTCACCCGGAGGGGTACTGATCGCCCGCTACACCCGCAGCGGCGAGGTGCGCACAGGTTCGTTCGAGGACGTCAGGCAGCGATAGCCAGCGCCACCGCCCCGCGCCTCACGCCACCGGCATCAACTTCGCGTAAACCTGCAAGTGGTGATCGTCATCGCCGAACTGGCGCGCCACCATCAGCAGATGCTTGGCATGGTGCGACAGCATGTATTCCCAGGTCAGGCCGATACCGCCGTGCAACTGGATGCTTTGGTCCGCGACAAAACGGCTGGCGCGGCTGACGATGAACTTGGCAGCTGCCAGGACGCGGCTGCGCTCGTCACTGTCGGCCTGATCCGCCACGCAGGCGGCGAGCAGGGTCATCGAAGTGGCCTGGTCCAGCTCGATGCGCATATCCACCATGCGGTGTTGCAGCACCTGGAACTTGCCGATGGGCTGACCGAACTGCTGGCGCGTTTTCAGGTAATCGAGGGTCAACGCGCACGCCGCTTCCATGCTGCCGACAGCCTCAGCGCATTGCGCGGCGATGCAGCGGCCTTGCTGATAACGCAGCGCTGGCAAGGCCTGCCCCACTTCACCGAGTACCGCAGTGCTTTTGACGAACACGTCCTCAAGGTACAGCTCGCAGGCCATTCGCCCATCCAGGGTGTCGAAGGAGCGTCGACTGACGCCGTTGTCTTGCGGGTCGACCAGGAACAGAGTGATGCCCTTCTCGTCCCGAACACCGCCGCTGGTGCGCGCCGACACCAGAATCAGCCCGGCGCTCTGGCCACCGATAATCACCGACTTGCGGCCACTAAGTTTCCAGCCGCCGCTGACTGGCTCGGCGATGGTCTGAACGTCGTGCAACTGGTAGTGACTCTGCGGCTCATCGAGGGCCACGGCCAGTTGCAGGCTGGCGCTGCCGACTTGCGGCAACAGCGTGTCTTTCTGGGCTGCGCAGCCCAACTGCTCGACCAGGCCGCCGGCGAAAATCACCGAGTGCAGGTAAGGCTCCAGGCACAGCCCCCGGCCCAGTTCGGTCATGATCAGCATGTTCTCCACTCCGCTGCCACCATAGCCGCCATAGGCTTCGGCAAAGGGCACGGCGCACAGTCCGAGTTCACCCAGTTGCTGCATGAACGGGCCACTGAAACCCTGCCTGCTCCGGCGGTATTGCTCGCGATGCTCAAAACCGTAAACGTCACGCACCAGGCGCGCGGCGGTTTCCTGCAGCATCAGCTGCTCTTCTGTCAGTTTGAAATCCATGGTCGTGGCGCCTTAGAGTTCGAGGATCATTTTCGCGATGATGTTCTTCTGGATTTCATTGGCGCCGCCATAGATCGAGGCCTTGCGCGCATCCAGGTACTGGTAGGTGGCCGCGCTGCTGTAGTCGGTGTAGAGCAACGGTTCGCTGCCATAACCCAGTTCATCTTCAATGAACGGCAATGCATAGGGACCCACGGCCTTGCTGATCAGGTAGGTGATGGCCTGCCGGATCTCGGTGCCCTTGATCTTCAGGAACGAGCTTTCGGCACCGGGTACATCGCCGTTTTGTGTCGCCGCCAACGTGCGCAGGTTGCTCATTTCGGCCGCCATCAATTGCATGTCGACTTCGGCGATCTGCGCGCGGAACAACGGATCTTCGATCAGCGGCCGACCGTCACGGACTTCCTGGCTGGCAATGCGCTTGAGCCGGGTGAGCAATGCCTTGTTCTGCGCGATCCCGCCGATGCTGGTGCGCTCGTGGGTCAGCAAGTACTTGGCGCAGGTCCAGCCCTCATTCTCTTGCCCCACCAGATTCGCCACCGGCACCCGCACGTTGTCGAAGAACACCTCGTTGACTTCATGCTCGCCGTCGAGGGTGATGATCGGCCGCACCGTGATGCCCGGGGTTTTCATATCGATCAGCAGGAACGAAATGCCCCGTTGCTGACGGGCCTCGGGGTCGGTGCGCACCAGGCAGAACATCCAGTCGGCAAAGTGCGCCAAGGTGGTCCAGGTTTTCTGGCCGTTGACCACGTAGTGATCGCCCTCGCGCACTGCGCGGGTTTTCAACGACGACAAATCAGAACCGGCACCCGGCTCGGAGTAGCCCTGGCACCACCAGTCCTCACAGGAAAGAATCCGGGGAAGGAAATGTGCTTTCTGCTCGGCGGTGCCGAACTTGATGATCACTGGCGCGACCATTTTCAGGCCGAACGACACCACCTTCGGTGCGCCCGCGGCAAAGCATTCCTCGTCGAAAATATGCTTTTGCACGGCACTCCAGCCGGTACCGCCGAACTCGACCGGCCACCCCGGCGCGAGCCAGCCTTGCCGGTCGAGGATCTGCATCCATTGCACCTGATGCGTTTTGCTCAGGCGTTTGCCCAACGAAATCCGCTCGGACAGTTCGCCAGGCAAATTGTCGCGCAAGAAGGCCCGGACTTCCCGGCGAAAGGCCTGTTCCTGTGGGGAAAATTCAATGTCCATCCATCCACTCCAAAAGCATTGGGGCTTACCCGCTCCCACAGGGGAACTGCGGTGTTTATTCGAAAACGATCACCGAGCGCGCCAGCTCACCGCGACGCAGTTCATCGAACGCCTCGTTGATCTGGTCCAGGCGGATGCGCTGGGAAATCATCTCGTCGAGCTTGAGCTTGCCGGACATGTAAAAATCCACCAGGCGCGGCATGTCGACCGGGAAGCGGTTGGAGCCCATCAGCGAACCCTGAATGCGCCGTTCGTGGAGCAATTGCAGCGGGTCGAGTTCGATCTTCAGGCCCGGCTTGAGCATGCCGATCACCGTGGCGGTACCGCCACGGGCCAACATGGCGAACGCCTGCTCGGCGGTTTGCTTGAGGCCGATGCATTCGAACGCGTGGTGCACACCGCCACGGGTCAGCTCCATCACCTGCTTGGCGGCATCGCCATCGCGACCGTTGATCACATCGGTGGCGCCGAACTGCCTGGCCAGCTCCAGTTTCGAGTCGAGCATGTCGATGGCGATGATCCGCCCTGCCCCGGCCAGCGCCGCACCGTTGATCGCGGCCAGGCCGATACCGCCGCAACCGATCACGGCCACGGTCTCGCCCGGCCGCACCTTGGCGGTGTTGAACACCGCGCCGGTGCCGGTGGTGACCGCGCAACCGAGCAAGGCGGCGCGGTCCAGAGGCATGTCGCGGCGGATCGCCACGCAGGCGTTTTCGTGCACCAGCATCTGCTCGGCGAACCCGGACAGATTGACGAATTGCGGCATCGGTTTGTGTACGTAGGTCAGGCGTGGTTCTTCGTCCTTGCCACGTTTGGTTTCCGGCGACACGCAGCGCGCCAGATGGCCGGTCACGCAGTGATCGCAGTGGCCACAGAACACCGTCAGGCAGGTGACCACATGATCGCCGGGCTTGACCGAACGCACTTCGGAGCCGACCTGCTCGACCACACCGGCAGCTTCATGACCCAACACCATCGGGCCGGGATAGGGAAACGAGCCGTCGATGACGTGCAGGTCCGAGTGGCACACACCCACCGCTTTAGTGCGGATCAACACTTCGCGCGGACCCGGTTTGCTGATGCCCACCTCTTCGATGACCAGCGGGGCTCCAACCTGATGGAATACGGCAGCTTTCATGGCAGTTCTCTCAACAATGATGTGGGGTTCAGACCGGGTTGGCCGCTGTACGCAAGACGGCCTTGGCGTGGCTGAAAGTGCGGAAACCGTCGATGCCGTGGTAGGCACCCATGCCGCTCTGGCCGACGCCGCCGAATGGCAAACCTTCGGTGCTGGCGTGGCTCATCACGCCGTTGAGGGTCACGCCACCGGAACAGGTGCGGCTGAGTACCTGGGCCTCTTCGGCGGCATCGTTACCGAAGTAGTACAAGGCCAGCGGACGCGGCCGCGCGTTGATCTGGGCGATGACCTCGCTGATGGTTTCGTAGGGTTTGATCGGCAGCAGCGGGCCGAAGATTTCGTCCTGCATCACCTGCAAATCGTCACCGGGGTTGCGCAGCAACGTCGGCACGATCTTGTTCAGTGTCGATTGGCTGAAATCTTCAGCACCGGCATTCAGTTCGATCAGCTCGACACCGGCGGCGCGGGCCTCGCTCAGGTAATCCTGCAAGCGCTCGAAATGCCGGGCGTTGATGATCGAGGTGTAGTCGGGGTTGTCCCTGAGCGTCGGGAAGAACTTCGCCACTACGGCTTTCGCCACGCCGATGAAGGCGTCCACCGACTCTTGCGGGACAAACACGTAGTCCGGTGCCACGCACAATTGGCCGGCGTTGAGCAGCTTGCCGATCACGACCTTGGCCACCGCATCGTTGAAGTCCGCCGAACGCGAGATGATCGTCGGCGACTTGCCACCCAGCTCCAGGGTCACCGGCACCAGGTTCTCCGCCGCCGCCCGCAACACATGTTTGCCGATGCTGGTGGCGCCGGTGAACAGCAGATGGTCGAACGGCTGGCCACAGAACGCCTGGCCGACCTGCGCACCGCCCAGAACCACCGCTACCTCATCTTCGGCGTACACAGAGCGGATCAACCGAGCGATCAACTCAGAGGTATGCGGATTGAATTCCGACGGTTTGATCATCACCCGGTTGCCCGCTGCCAACGCGCCGGCAAGCCCGCTGAACACCATGTAGCCAGGCACGTTCCAGGCCGTGACGATGCCCACGACCCCCAGGGGCTGGTATTGCACCCAGGCTTCACCGGCCCGGGCCTGGCGCTGTTCCGGGCGCATCCATTGCGCCAGTTCGGCTTTGGTCTGCTTGAGCGTCGCCAGTGGCGACAGCACTTCACTGCCCTTGGAGAAACCGGGGCTGCGATGGCCGAAATCGGCGCTCAGGGCCTCGATGATTTCCTGCTCATGATTGACCAGCAAACCGATCGCCCGGTCGAGCAACTCGCAGCGCTCTTCAAGGGTATAGGGTTCGCGGGCCTGAAAGGCCGCGCGTTGTTTTTCCAGGATCGTGCGGATGTCACAGCTCGTCGAACTCTCGATGGCGCTCATCACTACCTCTCTTGTTTTTGTCAGGACGCGGCCACGGTCGGGCTGCAATGCACAGGGTCTGGCTGCATGGTTGATCATCGCTGGCGCGACGCCGCCACCCGGATCAGGTGGGTGGCGTCACGTCGATGGATTCAAGCGAGGATGCCCATGGCCTTGGCGCTGTTGATGGCCTGGGTGCGACGGCACGCGCCGAGCTTGACGTTGATGTTCTTGGCGTGGGTTTTCACGGTATTTTCCGAGATGAACAAGCGGCTGCCCACCTCCCGTACCGACATGCCTTCGGCCAGCAACTTGAGCACCGAGACCTCGCGGGGCGTCAGGTCATCCTGGTAATCCGCCACGCCGGTCAGGCGAACCGGCGAAACCTTGTCGTCGTTGGCCGGTTGCTCGCGGGCAGCGATCCGGGCGTTCTGCCGTGCGATCGGCCCTTGGTAACACGCCGCGTGGATCTTGCCCCAATGCATGCGCCGCTCGGCTTCGTGCAAATGCCAGCGGGCCTTTTCCGGGTCATGGCTGCGCGAAGCGATTTCCGACAACAGCAGGTAGGCGTTGAGCACAAAGGGGGCGCAGCAGTCGCGGACCTGCAACAGCCCTGCCTGCACCACCACTTCGGCTTCGTGGGTGTGGCCCTGTTGCAACAGCAACTCGCCTTGCATGAACAGCAGCCGCCCGAGCAACGGGTAAGGTTGCGCGCCCTTCACGGTCAGTCGGTTGAGCTCGCTTCGCACCAGCGATTGCGCCTGCCCCCATTGCCCCTGAAGCATCAGCAGGCGCGCCCGGTCGACGTTGACCAACACTTCCGACTCATGACTGCCCTGGCGCCGGGCCAGTTCCAGTGAGTGATCCAGCAGCGACTGGGCCTCGACAAAGTCGCCGCCCTCCATCGCGATCCGCGCCAGGATGCAATGACACAACAACACCGACAGCCAATCCTCCGCCGTCAGCTCGTCAAGGGCCGCCCGACAATGCAGGCGCGCCGAATCGGCATGGCCGCGCAATGCCTGCAAGGTGCCGTACAGCGCCTGCCAGTTCGCCAGCAGACGCTGATTGCGCCGGGCATCGGGCAACGGCAGAAAATGCCCGAGCCGCGCCAGGCACTCGGCGGCTTCGTCCAGTCGCCCGCTGAACAGCAAGGCCTTGGCGCACAGATAGATCAGGCGCGGGCTGCTGTGCAGCAACTGCGGTTCGATACGCTCACGCCAGTCCATCAGCTTGCTCAGATGACGTTCGCCGAGGATCCAGCTCAGCCACAAGCGCTCCATGTAATTGGCAGCCACCTCCGGCTGATCAGCGCACAACGCCTGCTCCACCGCCTCATCGACATGCCCCAGCACGCTGAGCAACTGACAGGCCCGCAGGCGCAACCGATTCAACGGTGCTGCGCTCAACTGGTTTTGCAGGGCCTGTGCCACGGCGGGCAGCAGGCGATACCAACCGGGCTGTTGCTCGACCGGGAACAGAAATGCCCGGCAGTCCAGCAGGCTGTGAAATACCCGACCACCCTGCTGGCCTTCCCATAACTGCTCGCAGAAGTCCGCGCTGAATCGGGACAAATGCGCGAGCCCACACAGGACCTCGCGCTGTTCCTGGCTCAGCCGCGACAACAGTTCGCGCTCAAGGTATTGGCCGAGCAAGGGTGAGGACCGTGCCTGCTCCAGAGAAAGCGACAGGCGAATACCGGCGCACCACCCGCCTGTCTCATGCCAGAGTTTTTCTCTGGCCGGTGCATCGGTGTGTGGCGCCAGGGCATCGATCAGCGATTCGAACTCATCGGGGCGCAGGGCCAGTTGCCCGGCGCCCAGCTCCTGCAACTGGCCGGTCAGCATCAAGCGCGGCAGATTCCAGTCTGGGCGCTGGCGGCAGGTGACCAACACTTGCAGTCGTGGTGTTTTGAGGGACAGGAGTTGGTCGAACCAGTGGTTCAGGTCTGCGGGCATATCGACGGGAAGATCGTCGAATACCAGGTGGATTGGGGCTACCTCAAGGGCCTCATCGCGAGCAGGCTCGCTCCTACAGTTAACCGCGTTCCCCTGTAGGGGCGAGCCTGCTCGCGATAGCAATAGCTCAGGCACCACAGCTCTTGAATCGAGAAACGCCAATACCGCATCCGGCGCAGTATCAGCCGCCAGCCCCAATTCACCCGCCAGTCCTGAAATGAAGTGCTCCAGCGTCTGCGGCTGTGCGCCCAAAGACATCCAGACCACTTGCCCCGGCGGCGCAATGCCTTGCAAATACTGCTGCAACAATGACGTCTTGCCATATCCGGCAGGCGCGCAAAGCAGTTGCAAGCGGCACTGCTTGCCCTCAAGTGCATCGATCAGATGCGGCCGTGGCACAAACATGGCGGACCTCGCTGATGGGAAGTGGACTCCATCATTGAGCCGGACACCGGTTTGCGCGCCACCCGCATCAGGTGGGTGCAAGGCTCGCCATGCATAACGCCCTGCGAACAGGGCGTTGCTTGCGGCGGGGGCGAACGGTCAGCGAATGCCGTCGTTGCGCAGCGCAGCCGGGGTGAAGTCGGTCATCTTCGCGGTCAAGCCATAGGTGGTGGCATGCCTGGACTGGTTGGTCATGGCCAGCACGTTGTAGCGGCCGGCGATCAGGTCGTAGATGCCAAGCATCGCGAAGTTCGGCGCGCCACGCTCGTAATCGTTGATCGCATAACCTTCCGCCACCCGCCACAGCTGGCCACGACCGTCGTAGTGATCGACCTCGGCCAGTTGCCAGGTGTCCTCGTCGAAGTACATGTCACGCTTGGCATACACGTGACGCTGACCGGGCTTGAGCGTGGCCTGCACGTGCCAGACGCGGTGCAGTTCATAGCGCGTCAGGTCTTGGTTGATATGCCCCGGCTTGATGATGTCGTCGTACTTGACCTTCGGCGACTGCAATTTGTAGTTGTTGTACGGGATGTACAGCTCCTGTTTGCCCACCAGCTTCCAGTCATAACGATCCGGAGCACCGTTCATCATGTCGGTGTTGTCGGCGGTGCGCATGCCGTCGGAACCGTTGCCCGGGCCATCGTAAGCCACTTGCGGTGCTCGCCGTACGCGACGCTGACCGGCGTTGTAGACCCACGCCAGGCGCGGTTCCTTGACCTGGTCGATGGTCTCGTGGATCAGGATCACGCTGCCGGCCATGCGCGACGGCGCGGTGATTTCCTGTTTGTAGTAGTACAGGACGTTATCGGCCTGCCCGGCATCGACACCTTCCATCAATTGCGGGAAGGCCAGCTTGTCTTCGTATTCAACGATGGAGTAAGAGCCGTTGGTTTGCGGAGCCGCCTGGGCCGCTATACGTTCCATGTTGCCACCGCGATAACGGTTGGTGTGGTTCCAATAGATCTCCACGCCGTTCTTCGGGATCGGGAACGGGTAGTAACGGGTCTGGGTGAAGTTCACCAGGCCGTTGCCATCGGGCGTCAGCTCGGTGGTCACCGCGCTCTTTTTCGCGATGTCATAGACGTTCTGCGGTGACGCCGCGGTGCGCTGGGTCTTGTACACCGGGATCTTGTAGCTGTCCGGATAGCGCTTGAACATCGCCAGCTGGCCTGGGGTCAGCTTGTCCTTGTACTGGTCGACGTTGGCTGCCGTGATCACGAACTGCGGTTTTTCACCGGCAAACGGATCGCCGAGAAAACCATTGTCGAGTGCCGCCGCACCGGGCTTGAGGCCCCCGGTCCAGGCCGGAATGCTGCCGTTGGCATTGCCCTCTTTCTGCGCCCCCAACGGCGTCAGCGTAGTCCCCAGTTGCGACGCCTCCTGCGGAGAAACCGCGGCCATCACACCGCTGGCCAGCAACGACAGACTCAGTGCGCCAGCGCGCAGAATTAAACGTGCGTTCATGTTCAGTTTCCTCTGGCAGGGTTGCATCAGAAATTCACGCCGAAGCTCAGCGCGGCGTAGTCGCGGTCGACGTTGGTGTTGAAATCGCCACCGAAGTAGTTGGTGTAACTCAGGCTGGCGGTGTAGGTGTTCTGGTAGTCGGCGTCGACACCGAGGCTCACGGCCTTGGAGCCTTCATCGAAGTTCGGGCCGAAACCCTGCACGTCGTGAGACCAGGCAAGGTTCGGCGACAGGTTGATACCGGCGATCACGTTCGGGTAATCGAGCTTGCCGCGCAGGCGATAACCCCAGCTGCTGCTGGTGTAGAAGCCATCGTTGTTGCACTCCTGCGCCGGGTTGCTGGCGTTGGGCAGGCCCGCTGCGGTCCCACGGCAAGTGGCCGCTCCCGCTGCGCCCGGCAGTTCGCCGGAACCGAAGGCCGGACTGCGACCGAAGCGCAAGTCCGTACCGTCCGCCTTGCCCAGGCCGTTGATCTTGTTGTAACCCACCTCGCCCACCAGGGTCAGGCGACTGGCGCCGAAGACCTGATCGAAGAACTGCGTGGCAGTCACCTGCGCCTGGGTCACCGGCATGCGCTTGTAGCCGTTGACCTCGGCCCCCAGAGTGCGTCCTGCGAAACCGGTGGTGATCAGCGGTGACGTCGCGCCGAAGGTCGCGGCGGACAACAGGTCAGCGGTGTTCAGCTGCAGCGGCATGTTTGGCCGGTAGCTGAGTTCGCCACCGAGCGATACGCCGGCGACGTTGGTCTGGAAGCTCAAGCCATACAGACGAATGTCTTCCGGATAATCGATGAAGTAACGCGCACTGCGCGCCGAGGTCACGCCACCGGCCGGGTTGCTCATCTGAGTGATGCTCAGGAACGGGTTGCGGCTGTGGTAATTCATCGCGTAGGCACCGAACTCGGTGTCGTTGGCTTCCGGCACATACCAGCGCAGCGCCAGGCCATACTGGCCACCGTCGCGGGCATCGTTGTCCTTCAGGCGCGGGATGAACGCGTCGTCGGTGCCGGCAGCAATGGCAGCCAAACCGCCAGTGTTCTTCGCGACACCCGGTGGCAGGTCGAGACCGGCGATCACCAGGCGGTCATCACAGCCTTGCGGCACGCCGTCATTGCCGAAGAACGTGCCGCAGTTGTCGACCACCGACTTGTCCCATTGCAGCTGGTAAAACCCTTCGGCGGTGATGTTGTCGGCCAGGCCCTGGGACACATAGAGCAGGTTGACCGGGATCAGGCCCTCCTTCACTTCGGCACCGGGACGACGCAGCGCGGCGACGTCAATCGGGTTGATGCTGTTGATCGAGTTGCCGATGAAGGTACTCTCGCCCCAGCTCACCACTTGCTTGCCCAGGCGCACGTTGCCGACCTGATCGCCAATCGAGTAGTTGTGGTAGACGAAGCTGTCGAGGAACATCGCGCCGGACGACTTGGCCGCACGGTCACGCCCCGAGTCGTCGATGTCATAGAACGGACGGCTCTCGTCCATCAGCTCGAAGTCGTACCAGTATTTGCCGCGCACGAAGGCGCCGCTGTCGCCGTACTTGAGCTCCAGGTCATGCACGCCCTTGAAGATCTTCGAGAAGGTTTCACCCTTCTTGAAGTTCAGGCGGTTGTCGTCGGTGGTCCGGGACGCAGACTTGCCGCCGGTGACACCCTGGGAGTTGAAGTTGGAGATGAATTGCTTGTCTGGATCAGCTGCCGACCAGCTCGCGCCAATCGACAGCGACGAATCGAAACTGCCCTGAATTTCCCCGATATTGAAAGCCACAGCGTGAGCCTGATTGCTCGCGCAAGTGGCAACCATCACAGCGACGGCCAGCAGACTCGGCTGGAAGACTCCGCGCATTGTTTTTGTTGTCATGCGGTTTCTCCGGTTAAGGATTAAGTGTTGGAGCGCCCATGCTAGCGGCGCTCCGTTGGGGGTCTCACACCCGAACGGGTGATTTGAAACAGCGTTATTGATGGGGTTTTGTGCCGCGTAACAACCCGGTTTGAACAACGCTCACCGTGCGTTACGCTCGGTGACACTCACCCGGTAAAAGTCGGTGTTCGCTTGTCGATAAACGCCGCCACGGCTTCGCGGTGATCGGCGGTCTGGTGCGACAGCACCTGGAACGTCGCCGACATTTCCAGCAGCGTGTCGAGTCGGGTGTGCAAGGCCTCGCGCAACAAACGCTTGGCCAGGCGCACGGCGTGAGGCGGGTTGGCGGCAATCGACGCGGCGATGTCCCGCGCCGCATCCAGCAACTGCTCGGCGGGAACAACCCGGGACACCAGGTTCCATTGCTCGGCCTGGCGAGCGTCGATCATTTGCCCGGTCAGGGTCAGTTCGGTAGCGCGGGACAAACCGATGATGCGTGGCAACAACCAGGCACCGCCGTCGCCAGGAATGATCCCCAGCTTGACGAAACTCTCGGCAAACTTCGCGTGCTCCGACGCCACGCGGATGTCGCACATGCACGCCAGATCCAGCCCCGCGCCAATGGCCGCGCCGTTGACTGCGGCAATCACCGGTACTTCCAGATTGAACAATGCCAAGGGCAAGCGCTGAATGCCGGTGCGATATTCCTGACGCAATTGCATGCCCGACATCTGCGCGTAGCGATCCATGTCGCGCACGTTGCCACCGGAGCAGAACGCCGTGCCGGCGCCGGTGATGATCACTGCACGCACACTGCTGTCGCGTTCGATTCGCTCAATGGCTTCGAGGAATTCCGGCACGGCGCTGTTGCCGGTCAGCGGGTTGCGTCGCTCGGGGTCATTCATCGTCAGGGTGACGACATGACCTTCCTGTTCGTATTTCAAAAACGCGCTCATGAATGATCCTCAGGCCGATGGGGACAGGGCGACGTGACGCACGAAATGGCTGGCGCAGGTATCCGGTTGTTCGAGAAAGGCCTGGCCGACGATACCGTTCCACCAGGTTTCCGAGCCGTCGCTGATGCGCCACTCGTGCAGGCGCCGGGTGAACAGTTGCAAGTCCAGTTCTTCGGTCACGCCGATGGCGCCGAACAGTGCGTGGGCGATGGCAGTGACTTGAGGCACGGCCATGCTGGTCCGCGCTTTGGCAATGGCCGTCGCCATCAGGTCCGGCACCTGCAAATCGCCGGCAAACGCCAGTTCAGCGGCGATGCGCGCGGCGGCCACTTGCTCGGCCATCACGCTGAGTTGATGCTGCACGGCCTGGAATTTGCCGATGGCCTTGCCGAACTGCACCCGGTCGTTGCAGTACTCCAGCGTCATGGCGAGAACCTGCTCCATGGCCCCGGCGATGGTGGCGGCGTGAATGGCGGCGTTGAACACCCGAACTTCTTCGCCGTTATGGCCGATTGCGCTGCCGAGTGAATCCTGCGGCCAGTACAAGGTGGCGCATTGACTGCCGTGAACGCCCGTGGACTCGCGCCGGGCGAGGCTGCAATCGAGCAGCAGCAACTCGCCTTCCAGGTTGACCAGGGCGAAATCAGCCAACAAACCAAACGCCACACGCGGCACACACAACAGGCCATCGGGCTGGCGACAGGCTGTGCCGGCCAGGGTCAACATTCCGGTAGGAGGCGTGATCGGACCGTCACGCAGCAGAGCGCGGGCGGCAATGCTTTGCGCCGCCGGGACCGGCAGCGCGCAGCGACCGAAGGCGACAAAAACCGGCAGCAGTGCATTCAGCGCAAGTCCCGCTCCACCAGCGACTTCTGGCGTCAGCAATTCCAGAAAGCCGCTGTCTTCCAGGGCACTCCACAGCGTTGCGGCGCTGTCTCCGCCTTCCACAGCACGGACCAGTGCCGGCGTGCAAAAGTCGCTGAGGATCTTTTCAATGGCTTCAGTGAACATGAAGTTTTTCCTATTCGAGGTGCATCAGCGCAGGCCGAGGCCGCGGGCGATCATGCCGCGCAGGATTTCCCGGGTGCCGCCGCGCAACGAGAAAGTCGGCGCGACCTGGTTCAGGTAGGCGACCGTGCGGTACAGCTCCTCATCGACGGGTACATCCGGATGGGCACTGATCGCCGAGGCAATCGCTGATGGGATCGCCTGTTCGAATTCAGTGCCGATGTCCTTGACCAGTGCAGCTTCCACCACCGGGCTTTCGCCCCGGGCGAGCAACGCCGTCAGCGCCAGCGAGAGATTGCGCAGGCAGGTCAACTGCGTGAGGAAACTGCCGAGCAACGCGGATTCCTGTGCAGTGGCGCCGTGACGGCGCAAGGTGTCGGCCCACAGATCGAGCAACACCACGCTGGAGTAGAAACGTTCCGGCCCGCTGCGCTCGAACGCGAGTTCGGCATTCACCTGCTTCCAGCCGCTGCCCTCCTCGCCCACCAACGCGTCCTCACCAAGCAAGACGTCGTCGAAGGCCACTTCGGAGAAATGCTCGTCGCCGGCCAGGTCGACAATGGGACGCACGCTGATGCCTGGCTGCCTGAGGTCGATGATGAATTGCGACAGCCCGTTGTGACGGTCCTCGGGCGAACCGCTGGTGCGCACCAGAGCGATCATGTAGTCGGCGTGATGGGCATTGGTGGTCCAGATCTTGCGACCGCTCAGGCGCCAGCCTTCAGGGCAGCGGGTAGCGCGGCTGCGCACGCTGGCCAGGTCCGACCCCGAGTTCGGTTCGCTCATGCCGATGCAGAAAAACGCCTTGCCGGCGCAGATGCGCGGCAGGAAAAAATCCTTCTGCGCGTCGTTGCCGAATTTCAGGATCAACGGCCCGCTCTGGCGGTCGGCGATCCAGTGCGCCGCCACCGGAGCACCGGCCGACAGCAGTTCCTCGACCAGCACGAAGCGACTGAATGCATCCAGCCCGGCACCGCCATAAGCGGCCGGCAAGGTCAGGCCGACCCAGCCACGTTGCGCCAGTTGGCGACTGAAACCGGCGTCGAAACCGGTCCAGCTGCGGGCCCGCACATCCGCCGGGACGCTCGGCAGATGCTCGGCCAGAAATCCTTTGACCTCGGCACGAAAGGCCTCGGCGTGTGGCGGTAGCGCGGTCAGGCGAAAGGCGTCGAGCAAGCTGCTCACTGGGCACCTCCACTGACTTTGCCGTACAGCGTCACCACGCATGCACCGCCCAGCCCGAGGTTATGGGCCATGGCCAGACGTGCACCGTCGACCTGACGCTGATCGGCGTTGCCGCGCAATTGTCGGGTCAGCTCGTAGCACTGCGCCAGACCGGTCGCGCCCAAGGGATGGCCCTTGGAAAGCAGGCCGCCGGACGGGTTGATGACGATCTGTCCGCCGTAGGTGTTGTCGCCGTCCATGACGAACTTCTCGGCCCCGCCCTCGGGGCAGAAACCCAGGGATTCGTAGCAGATCACTTCGTTCTGGGCGAAGCAGTCATGCAGCTCGCACACATCGATGTCCTGTGGGCCGACGCCGGCCTTCTCGTAGACCTGGCCCACGGCGGCGTGGGTCATGTGGGTGCCGACCCAATCGAGCAGCGACGGCTTTTCGAAGTTGAAGGATTCCGGGGTGTCGGTGGTCATCGCCTGGGCGACGATTTCCACGTCGCGACGCAGGCCATGCTTTTTCGCAAAACGCTCGGACACCAGGATCGCCGCGGCACCACCGCAGGTTGGCGGGCAGGCCATCAGGCGGGTCATGACGCCTGGCAGAATCACCGGGTCGTTCATCACGTCTTCGACGCTGAGCACCTTGCGAAACAATGCGAGTGGGTTGTTGGCGGCATGACGGCTGGCCTTGGCGCGCACGGCGGCGAAGGTTTCCATTTTGGTGCCGTATTTGTGCATGTACTCGCGCCCGGCACCACCGAAGGTACGGATGGCCTGGGGCATGCCATCCATATCGGCGGTGAGACCGCACAGGATCGGCAGGAAGCGCTCGCGGGTTGGTGGGCGGTCGTCCCAGTGGGATTTCAATGCGCCGGCCTGCATCTGCTCGAACCCCACCGCCAATACGCAATCGGCCGAACCGGACTCGATGGCCTTGCGCGCCAGGAACAGCGCGGTGGAACCGGTGGAGCAGTTGTTGTTGACGTTGACCACCGGAATCCCGGTCATGCCCACTTCGTACAGCACGGTCTGGCCGCAGGTGGAGTCGCCGTAGACATAACCGGCATAGGCTTCTTGCACCAGTTTGTAGTCGATGCCCGCATCAGCCAGGGCCAGGCGTATCGCTTCGGAGCCCATCTGCACATAGGTCGGGCTTTCGCTGGGCTTGCGGAACGGGATCATGCCGACGCCGGCAACCAGGACTTTTTCGCTCATGGTGTCACCTGAAAATGAGGGGGAAGGATCACAACTGGCGAGCGATCAGCTCACGCAGCACTTCACTGGTGCCACCAAAGATGCGCGTCACGCGCATGTCGACGAAGGCACGGGCAATCGGGTACTCGAGCATGTAGCCGTAGCCGCCGTGCAGCTGGACCATGTCGTCGATGCACTGCCAAAGCGTCTCGGTGGCGTACAGCTTGGCGATGGCCGACTCCTGCACGGTCAGGCGACGGCGCATGTGTTCGGCGATGTAGTGGTCGATGGTCAGGCGCACGGCGGTGGCCTTGGCCTTGATGTCGGCCAGCTTGAATTTGGTGTTCTGGAAGTCCCACACGGTCTGGTTGAAGGCCTTGCGGTCCTTGACGTACTCGACGGTCTGCTCCAGCAGGCGTTCGAGTTTGGCGGCGCAGTACAGGGCGATGACCAGGCGCTCTTGCGGCAACTCCTCCATCAAGTGCATGAAGCCTTTGTTTTCTTCACCGAGCAGGTTGCCCACCGGCACACGGACGTCGTCGAAGAACAACTCGGCGGTGTCGGCAGCGTGCTGGCCGACCTTCTCAAGCTTGCGGCCACGACGGAAACCCTCGCGATTGCACTCGACCATGATCAGGCTGCAGCCCTTGGCGCCCGCACTCGGGTCGGTCTTGCACACCACCACGACCATGTCGCAGGTCAGGCCGTTGCTGATGAAAGTCTTGCTGCCATTGATCACCCACTCGTCACCGTCGCGCACGGCGGTGGTGCGGATCGCCTTGAGGTCGGAGCCGGTGCCCGGTTCGGTCATGGCCACCGCCAGCACGGTTTCGCCGGAGCAGATTTTCGGCAGCCATTGCTGCTTCTGCTCTTCAGTGCCCAGGCGCACGATGTAGGGGGCGACGATGTCCGAATGCACACCCAGGCTCCAGCCCGAGACACCGGCACGGTACAGCTCTTCGATCAGTACCGCCGAGTGACCGAAGTCGCCACCGCCACCGCCGTATTCGGTGGGCACGGTGAGGCACAACAGGTTATGGCGGCCCGCCTTGAGCCAGGTTTCCCGGTCGACCTGCCCGGCCTCGTCCCACTGCGCCTGCTTGGGCAGGCATTCACGCTCGAAGAAACGCCGCGCGGTTTCACGCAGCATTTCGTGGTCTTCACGGTAGACGGTACGGTTGATGTGCATCGGGATCTCCAGTGGGTTGCCAGGCAGGCACGCGCCTGGTTCGTGGGTCCACTGTATTGGCGGGGGGTGGGTGATGAAGCCACCCGGATCGGGTAGCGGATTGCGGGGGATTTGAACAACGAAAATCAGGCAGGCAACACACCCCCCTGTAGGAGCGAGCCTGCTCGCGATGGCGGCGTCACATTCAACACATCCGTCGTCTGACACTCCGCTATCGCGAGCAGGCTCGCTCCTACAAAGTTTTGTGGTGTGGTTACTTGCGCAGTTCGCGTTTGAGGACTTTGCCCGCCGCCGACAGTGGCAGTTCGTCGCGGAACTCCACGCTCTTGGGGCACTTGTAGCCGGCGATGAACTCGCGGCAGAACAGCCGCAATTGCTCCTCATCGGCCTGGGCACCGGGCTTGCACACCACCACCGCGTGAACCGCCTCGCCCCACTGCTCATGGGGAACACCGATCACCGCGCACATCGCCACGGCCGGGTGTCGCGACAGTATGTTTTCGACTTCCGCCGAGTAAACATTTTCCCCACCGCTGACGATCATGTCCTTCAAGCGGTCGACGATGAACAGGTAGCCCTGCTCGTCCATCCACGCCGCGTCGCCGGTGTACAGCCACCCGTCGCGCAACGCCCTGGCGGTTTCCTCGGGCTTGTTCCAGTAGCCCTGCATGATGTTCGGCCCGCGCACAATGATCTCGCCCACCGTGCCGCGCGGCACCTCCTGGCCCTGCGGGTCGACGATCTTCACGTTAACGCCCAGGCCACCGCGCCCTACCGAGCGTGAAAGGCCGCTGATGCGCGCCTCTGGCGTGTGATTGCACGGCAGATTGCTGGACACCACCGGGCAGGCCTCGGTCAGTCCGTAGGAATGTGAAAGTTCGATGTCCGGCAGTCTGGCCAGCACTTGCCCGACCATATCCCCGGCGCTGGGTGAAGCGCCGTAGGTCAGGCGTTTCAGGCTGCCCAGGTCATACTTGTCAAAGTCAGGATGAGCCAACAGCGCAAGGATCATGGTCGGCACCAGCAACGTCTCGGTGACCCGTTCGCGCTCAATCATCTGCAAGGCCTGCAAGGGGTCGAAACTCGACACCAGCACATGGCTTTCACCGGCCAGAAACTGAATCAGTGCACGGGCCATGCCGGCGACATGGAACAACGGCGCGACATGCATCAACAGGCCGCCGTGGATCGGCGGCATGTCCACCATGCGAGGCATGCACGCCGACCACAGGTTCAGGTGCGACTGCATGACACCCTTGGGAAACCCGGTGGTGCCGCCGGTGTACATGATGCAGGCAAGGTCTTCACCGCCCCGCCCGGCGTCTTGCACTGGCGCAGTCTGGGCAATCAATTGCTCGAAACCCGACATGCCGGCCGGCACGTCACCGTCACCCGCATAAATCAACAGCGGCGCACGACGGGCCCTGGCACAAATGCCTTCGGCCAGCGCTGCGAAGTGCTCATCGACGATGAGGATGCCAGTACTGCAATCGTCCAGCGAATAGACGATTTCCGGCACGCTCCAGCGGATGTTCACCGGATTGAGCACCCCGCCGCCCCACCACACGCCCATGATGTATTCCAGGTAGCGGTCGGAGTTCAGCGCCAGCATGCCGACCCGGTCACCGGCCGCCATGCCGAGTTTCTGCAAGGCACCCGCCAGGCGAGCGATCCGTTCGCCAAATTCACGGTAGGTGTGGCGACGCTCGCCATGGATAGTCGCGATGTGGTCCGGGTTCTGTTGCAGCGTGCGTTGCAGGCATTGGGTCATGTACATGCTGTCAGCTCACGCCCCGATCCGTGCCGCGCCAGAACGGTTCACGCAGATCGCGCTTGAGCACCTTGCCCGCACCGGACAACGGCAGTGCAGCACGGAACTCCACGGATTTCGGGGTCTTGTAGCCGGCAATCTGCCGACGGCAGTGTTCAATGATCTGGGCGCTTGCAACCTCGTTGTCCGGCTTGAGCACCACCACCGCGTGCACCGCTTCGCCCCACTGGGCACAAGGAATGCCGATCACTGCGCAGGCGGCGACGGCCGGGTGACTGGCGATGGCGCTTTCCACTTCGCCGGAATACACATTCTCGCCACCGCTGACGATCATGTCCTTGAAGCGGTCGACGATGTAGATGAAGCCATCGGCGTCCATGTAGGCGCCATCGCCGGTGTGCATCCAGCCGCCGCGCAAGGCCTTGGCGGTTTCCTCGGGGTTGTTCCAGTAGCCGAGCATGATGTTCGGGCCGCGCACCACCACTTCGCCGACGGTGCCGCAGGGCACTTCGTTGTCCTGTTCATCGACGATGCGCACCGTGACCCCCAGCCCCGGGCGCCCGGCCGAGCGCAGACGGCCATTGGCGATGCCTTCGGCGCTGTGGTTTTCCGGGCCGTTGGCGGAGATCGGCGGCGCCGCTTCGGTCATGCCGTAGCCTTGGGTGAACTCGACATTCGGCAAGGCCTTGAGCGCCATTTCCAGCAAGGGCACGGCAATCGGCGAAGCGCCATAAGTGAGGCTGCGCAGGCAGCTCAGGTCATGCCTGGCGAAATCGGGGTGCATGATCAGCGCCTGAAGCATGGTCGGCACGATCAGGATATCGGTGATGCGCTCGCGCTCGATGGTGCGCATCACGTCCAGGGCATCGAAGGCCGGAACGAAAATGCTCGGCAGCCCCAGCAGCGAAATCAGGATCACCCGCGACAGCGCCGCCAGGTGGAACATCGGCGCGATGTGCAGGGTCAAGGCGTCCGCCGGCACCGGTACGTCGGCGGCGCGGGCCACGGCAGCGGTCCACAGGTTCATGTGCGACTGCATCACGCCTTTCGGTCGGCCGGTGGTGCCGCCGGTGTACATGATGCTCGCCAGGTCATCGCCGCCGCGAAACGCGTCGTCCACGGGCGTGGCTTCACCAATCAATTGCTCGTAGGACAGCATGCCCTCTGGCAACGGCCCGTCGCCAATGTGAATCAGCAATGGCCGCACCCTGGCGCTGCCGGCAATGCCTTCGGCCAGGGGCAGGAAGGTGTCGTCGATCAGCAGGATGCGGGTGTCGCAGTCGTCCAGCGAATAGACGATTTCCGGCACGCTCCAGCGAATGTTCACCGGGTTGACCACGCCACCGCCCCACCAGGTCGCCAGGAAATACTCAAGGAACCGGTCGGAGTTCAGGCCCAGCAGACCGACGCGATCGCCGGTCTGCATCCCCAGTTGCTGCAAGGCCCCGGCCAGGCGAGCCACCCGGTCGGCCAGTTCGGCATAGGTGCGGCGGCGGTCGCGAAAGACCGTCGCCACGGCATGGGGACGTTGCTGCAGCACGCGGTGCAGGCCTTGGGTCAGATACATGAGGTTCTCCTGTGAATTATTGTTGTCAGGTAACGAACGCGACTCTGGGGATCAGGTACCGGTGTATTTCGGCGAACGCTGCTCGACCTGTGCCATGCGCCCTTCGGCGTGATCTTCGCTGTCGCGCAGCAAGCCCCAGTGCAGATGGGCCTGGGTGACGAAGTCCCGGGGTGCGAGATGGGCGCTCTGCAAGGCCAGGCGCTTGATCGACTGCACCGCGAGCGGGCCGTTGGCGGCAATGCGCTCGGCCAGGTCCAGCGCCGCTGGCAGCAGACGGTCCCTGGGCAACAGCTCGATGATCAAACCGATGTCCAAGGCCTGCCCGGCGTTGATCGATTCCCCGGTCAGCGCCATTTTCATGGCATGGGCCGCTGGAATTGCGCGCAGCAAGTACTGCACGCCACCGGCCGCCGGAATGGTCGCGTCGCACACCTCAGGCAAGCCGAATGTGGCGCTGGCCGAGGCAATGCGCAGGTCGCATTGCAGCGCCAGCTCAAGACCGCCACCCAGGCAGGCACCATTGATGGCGGCAATCACCGGTTTCCAGATGTCCAGGTCACTGAGGTCGAACAGCCGGCTGTAGCCGCCCTCCTCGGCTTCGGTTTCGCGGCTTTTGAGGTTGCCGGCAACAAAACCGGATGCCGCCAGCAACGACTCCTTGTGGCTTGCTCCGCTGCAAAACGCGCGCTCGCCGGCACCGGTCAGGACGATCACCCGCACCTGCTCGTCATCCTGGCAGGCACCCAGGGTCTTGCGCAGGTGCATCAGATCGCTGACGGTCAGCGCGTTGTTCGACTGTTGCGCATCGAGCGTGATGAGTGCCACGTGATCGATGATCTTGAACTGAATGGCCATGGTGTAACTCCTGCGCTGCGCGATTCTTCATGTTGTTTTTCAGGCGCCAAAACCCAGGCCCAGTTCACGCAAGCGCTCGATGGCCGCGGTGTCGAAGCCCCAGTCGCGCAGTGCCGCACCGCCATGCTCACCACGCTCGGGCGCCGGTTGCGGTTGCGCCGATGGCGTGCCGAGGAAACGCGGAGCCGGAACCGGTTGCACCACCCCGTCGACCTCGATGAAGCTGCCACGGGCAATGCCGTGTGGGTGCTTGGCCGCTTCGGCGAGCCCAAGCACCGGCGCAACGCAGGCGTCGCTGCCTTCGAAGGCCTCCTCCCACTGCTTGCGGGTACGACCGAAGAACGCAGCGGTGAGTGCCTCACGCAACCGTGGCCAACCCGCCCGGTCGTGCTGACTGGGCAGGTCTGCGTTGGAAAGCCCGAGAATGTCCAGCATCTGCCCATAAAAGCGCGATTCAATCGGCCCGATCGCCATGTACTGGCCGTCGCGGGTTTCGTAGGTGTCGTACCAGGGCGCACCGCCATCGAGCAGGTTGCTGCCGCGCTGTTCTTTCCAGTGACCACCAGCCAGCAGGCCCCAGATCACCGAGCCCAGCTGCGCCGCACCTTCGGTCATCGCCGCATCGACCACCTGCCCGGTGCCGCCGCGCTGCACATTGAGCAGCGCCGCCAGTACGCCCATCGCCAGCAACATGCCGCCACCGCCGTAGTCACCCACCAGGTTCAGCGGCGGCACCGGCCGACCACCGGCCGGGCCAATACTCGACAGCACACCCGACAAGGCGATGTAGTTCAGGTCATGGCCGGCGCGGTCGGCCATCGGGCCGGTCTGGCCCCAGCCGGTCATACGGGCGTAGACCAGACGCGGATTGCGCAGTAGTGCGACTTCCGGGCCGAGGCCCAGGCGCTCCATCGTGCCGGGGCGAAATCCTTCAATCACCACGTCGGCGCGTTCAATCAATTGCAGCGCGACGGCGACACTGTCGGGGTGTTTCAGGTCGAGGGTGACCGAACGGCGGTTGCGCCCGGTGATGTCCGCGCGCTTGCCCTCAAGCTTCGGCCCCAGGTCACTGGCCTTCTGCGGCCGGTCGATGCGCACCACGTCGGCACCCATGTCGGCCAACAGCATGGTGCCAAACGGCGCCGGCCCGATTGCCTCAAACTCCACCACCCGAATGCCGCTCAGTACGCCCATCGCCAACGCTCCGTGATTCTTCTGGAGCGCCAGCAGCACTCCTATTGTTGTGCCATCCAGTAGATCAATCCCGGCCCCACCGACCACCACCCGCATCGGGTGGTGGCCGCCAAAGACAGGGTCATCCCGCCCATGGTCTGGGTTACACTCGATGAGATTCGGCGCACTCACAAAACAAAAAAGAATCGGACAGCCCCATGGATAAACACCGCAAGTCCAATGCATCGGACACCCATGCCAGCCAGGTCTTCAATCCGGTTCAGTCCCCGATCGTCAGTACCAAACTGACTCCGCCGCGCAGCGCCGGGCGCCTGATTTCCCGCGAGCGCCTGCAGGAGCAAATGCTCAAGGCCCGCCGCCTGCGTTGCATCGTGCTCAAGGGGCCGGCCGGGTGTGGCAAGACTTCGACCCTGATTGCCTGGCGCCAGGCGCTGTTGCCGCTGGGGTTCGATGTGGCGTGGCTGACGCTGTCGGCCGATGACAACGAACTGGCGCGCTTTCTTGACTATCTGTTGGCGAGCCTCGGCCAGATCGACCCGACGCTCGTGCGCGAAGCGACTCAACTGGAAGGTCGCGGCATCGACAGCGAAGCCGTGGAACGCACTGTCATCACTCTGGTGCGCAGCATTGCCAGCCGTGGCCGTGAGCTGGTGCTGGTACTCGACGACCTGCACCACCTGACAGACGTGGGCATTCATCAGGCCCTGCAATGGCTGATCGACTACGCCCCGGCCAACCTGCACCTGGCGCTGGTATCGCGCAGCGTCGTGCCGCTGTCCCTGGCGCGGTTGCGCAGCCAGGAACTGGTGCTGGAGCTGAACCTGCGGGACTTGCGTTTCACCGCCGCCGAATCCGAACAGTTCCTAAAGGCGCAGTTGGGCGAGATCAGCGCCCGGGACGCCCGGATGATGCATGACCTGACCGATGGCTGGGTCGCCGGCCTGCAACTGCTTGCCGTCAGCCGCAAAAAGAATCGCCCGCCTGCCGCCACAGAGGCAACGTCGGTGCAAGCGCAGCTACGGGACGATCAAGCCTTCGCCAGGTTTTTCGAAGTCGAAGTGTTGTCCCACCTGTCACCGACCGACCTGGACCTGTTGCTGCTCATGGCCGTGTGCAACCGTTTCTGCGCCTCGTTGTGCGCGGCCTTGAGCGGTCACCCGCAGGTGGTTGCCGAGGCGAACGCGCTGCTGACGCGGCTGGAGCGGGACAACCTGTTCCTGATTCCGGTGGACAGCACCGAGCGCGAAACCTGGTATCGCCTGCACCCATTGCTGCGCGAAACCCTGCTCAAGTATTTCGACTCGCGAAGCCACGCCGAGCAACAAGCGGTGCACGTTCGCGCATGGAACTGGTTCCGCGAGCACAATCACCTGGATGAAGCGGTGCACCATGCGGTCATGGGCGGCGACCCGTCGGCCGCCGCCGATCTGGTGGAACAACACTGCGAGGCGCTGTACGCCCATGGCGACCTGCGCATGTTGATCGAGTTGGTGCGGCTGTTGCCGGTCGAACAGGTACAGGCCCGGGTCAAGCTGCGCATTCTCAAGACGCGGATGCAGCTGTATGCCAGGGACTTCGTGGCCTGCACCGCCAGCCTCGAACAACTGTTTCGCGACGTTCCCGAGAGCGAAGTCCATGACCGCTTCATGATCTCGCTGCTGCGCGCCTCTTTGGCCCTGCAGCGGGATGACACCGATGCGGCCATGACGGTCCTGCCGCAATTGCTCAACCCGCCTGCGGGCAGCAACAGCGTGGCCATCGGCTCCTGTGCCAACATCCTGTCCTGGCTGTACATGCACCGCGGTGAATACGAAAAGGCCCGGCAGGTGCAACTCGACCGGCCGAACCTGCTGATCAATGGCCAGCCTCTGTTGGGGACCACGGCGGGCAGCCTTCAGGGTCGTTGCCTGATCGGCTTGAGCCTGGCCCTTGAAGGCCAGATGACCCAGGCGGAACGGGTTTACCGCGATGTGTTGCATGAAGCCGGCCAATGCGGCAAGGGCGGTGCCGACGCGACTTATCTCTCCGCTGCGCTGCTTGGCGAAGTGCTGTACGAAACCAACGACCTCGACGCCGCGTTCAAGATGCTCTCGGGCTGGATCGACATTCTCGAACGGATCTCGATTCCCGATTCCGTGCTGCGTGTGCTGCAAGTGCTGTGGAATGTGCAATGGCTGGCGGGCAACCATCAGGAGGCCCTGGCGTTCGTCGAGCGCCTTGATGAGTACGCGATCAAACTCGGCCTGGAGCGCCTGCAAGCCTACTGCCTGACCTGGCAGGTGCGCTGGTTGCTGACACTCGGGGAAACCGCACAAGCCCAGGCCAAGCTGGCGCGCCTGGATGCCATCGACGCGCGCCACCCGGACGCCGGGCACACGGCACTCAAGGAAATCCACATCCTGGCCGAGAACGCCCGCGCTCGCTGGCAACTGGCGCAGGGCGACCTGGACGGCGCCTTCGCACGCATAGAGCAGCTGATCCAAACCTGTGAAAGGCACCGCCGCCAACTTGGAGCGGTACGCCTGATGGTGCTCAGTGCCGTGATCGAGTCCGAACGGGGTCACCATGAGCAGGCGCGGGACAAGGTCATGGAGGCGCTGCGCCGAGGGCAACGCTTCGGCCTGGTGCGCAGCCTCATCGACGCCCATCCGGACGGGTTGAAACTGATCTGCGATATCACCAGCCGGGAAGTCCTGGACCCGGTGCTGGCGTTTTATGTCGAACGCTTGCAGGCCGCCGGGGCCACAGCGCCTGCGGTCTCGAAAACCAAGCCCGCCACGGCGGCAACCAGCAAACCGCTGGCGGCCGGGATCGAGCCCTTGAGCGAACGGGAGATCGAAGTGGTTCGACTGCTGGCCCAGGCCCTGCCCAACAAGAAAATCGCCCGCGCCCTGGGGCTGTCCCCGGAAACCGTGAAATGGCACCTGAGCCATATCTACAGCAAGCTCGGCGTCAGCAGCCGCGATGAAGCGGTGGCGCGGGTGCGGGATCTGGAATCGCAGGGTGATCCAGGCACTGGTACTCACTAACTGCCAATAGAGAAACCTGTGGGAGCGGGCTTGCCCGCGAAGGCGGTGTGTCAGTCAACACAGATGTTGAATTTGCTGGCCTCTTCGCGGGCAAGCCCGCTCCCACAGGGATTGTGTTGTCTTCAGTGATTTTTTAACCGCCACCCACCTCGGGTGGCGTTCACTCGCGCCCCCCCACCTATCGTAACCCTCAGATCACAGGCGCAGTTCGCGCCTTGCGTAAGCGCTCGGCCTATGGCCGGCCTGGCATTTTTGAGGAGTCTTGCGTGCACATCGCCCGAACCGTTTTCCGCGACGACCATGAGATGTTCCGCACCACCGTGCGCCGTTTTTTCGAGCGTGAATGCCTGCCGCGCCAGGCCGCCTGGGACAAGGCCGGTCAGGTCGACCGGGAAACCTGGCTCAAGGCCGGCCGCGAAGGCCTGCTCGGCATCACCCTGCCTACCGAATACGGTGGTGGCGGCGGCGATTTCGGCCACTGCGCGGTGTTCAACGAAGAGTTCGCCCGGGCTGGCGTGAGCGGCGCCTACTTCGGCATGCACTCCGACGTGATCGCCCCCTACATCAACCGTTGCGGCAACGAAGAACAGAAACAGAAATGGCTGCCGGGCATCTGCGCAGGCGAAATCATCCTCGCCATCGCCATGACCGAACCCGGTACCGGCAGCGACCTCAAGGCTGTGCGTACCACCGCCGTGCGCGATGGCGACGAGTACGTGATCAATGGCAGCAAGACCTTCATCAGCAACGGCCTGACCGCCGACCTGGTGATCGTCGTGTGCAAAACCGACCCGGCCGCTGGCGCCAAGGGCATCAGCCTGATTGCCGTGGAAACCGGCCGCGCCGGTTTCAAGCATGGCCGCAAGCTGGAAAAGGTCGGCCAGCACGCCCAGGACACCGCCGAACTGTTCTTCGACAACGTCCGCGTCCCGATGGGCAACCGTCTGGGCGAGGAAGGCCTGGGCTTCAGCTACCTGATGGGTGAGCTGCCGCAAGAGCGTTTCTCCATCGCCGTGTCCGCCGCCGCCAAGCTTGAGCGCCTGCTGGAGCAGACCATCGAGTATGTGAAAGACCGCAAGGCCTTCAACCAGACCGTGTGGGACTTCCAGAACAGCAAATTCAAACTCGCCGACATCAAGGCCCAGGCCACCGCCCTGCGGGTGATGGTCGACTACTACCTGGGCGAACACATGCGCCGCCGGCTGACCCTCGAAGAAGCCGCCATCGCCAAGCTCCACACCACCGAAACCCTGTGGAAATGCATCGACGACATGGTCCAGCTGCACGGCGGCTACGGCTACATGATGGAGTACCCGATTGCCCGCGCGTTCGTCGACATGCGCGTCAACCGCATCTACGGCGGTACCAGTGAAGTCATGCGCGAAATGATCGCGCGCAAGCTCTGAACCTCTCAAACAACAAGGAAAACAACGATGAGCAATAAAGTGTTCGTTGCTGGCGTCGGCATGATCCAGTTCAAGAAACCGGGGACCAACGAGCCCTACGACATCATGGGTGAACAGGCGATTCGCCTGGCCCTGGCCGATTGCGGGCTGGACTTCAGTGACATCCAGCAGGCCTACGCCGGCTACGTCTACGGCGACTCCACCTGCGGCCAGAAAGCCCTGTACCGCGTGGGCATGACCGGCATCCCGCTGATCAACGTCAACAACAACTGCGCCACCGGCTCCAGCGCGCTGTTCCTGGCCCGGCAGGCCGTGGCCAGCGGTGCGGTGGACTGCGCCCTGGCATTCGGCTTCGAACAGATGAATCCGGGCGCATTGAAGTCCGCCTGGACCGACCGCGCCCCGGCCACCGAGCGCGCCCTCAAGCTGACCAACGAACTGGTGGGCATGCCCGACCTGCCGACCGCCATCCGCCAGTTCGCCGGTGCCGGTTACGCGCACATGCAGAAGTACGGCACCCGGCTGGAAACCTTCGCCAAAATCCGCGCCAAGGCCAGCCGCCATGCCGCCAACAACCCGCTGGCCGTATTCCGCAACGTAGTCACCCCGGAAGAAGTCCTGGCTGCGCCAATGTTGTGGGAAGGCGTGCTGACCCGCCTGATGGCCTGCCCGCCGACCTGTGGCGCCGCCGCGAGCATCGTGGTGTCGGAGGCTTTCGCGAAAAAGCATGGCCTGCGCACCGACGTGCTGATGGCCGGCCAGGCCCTGACCACCGACCTGCCGAGCACCTACGACGCCAAGGACATGATCCGCGTGGTTGGTTTCGACATGACGCGCATGGCAGCGGACATCGCCTACAACCAGGCCGGCATCGGTCCACAAGACATCGACGTGATCGAACTGCACGACTGCTTCGCCCAGAACGAGCTGCTGACCTACGAAGGCCTCGGCTTGTGCGCTGAAGGCGGCGCCGAGCAACTGGTCAACGACGGCGACAACACCTACGGCGGCAAGTGGGTAACCAACCCCTCCGGTGGCCTGCTCTCCAAGGGTCACCCGCTGGGCGCCACCGGCCTGGCCCAGTGCTACGAGCTGACCCACCAACTGCGCGGCACCGCCGAACAGCGCCAGGTGCCGAACGCGCGCATCGCCGTGCAGCACAACCTCGGTCTTGGCGGCGCCTGCGTCGTCACCGTGTACCAGAAAAACTGAAGCGACCGGATAATCAAGGAGTCACTCAGATGATCGACAAAAAACACATCGGCAGACAACTGCCCACCTTCCTCGCCACCGCCGAAGCCGGGCAACTGCGCTTCTTCGCCAAGGCCACCGGGGAAACCAACCCGGTCTACTTCGACAAGCAGGCCGCTCGCGATGCGGGGCATCCGAACCTGCCGTTGCCACCGACCTTTCTGTTCTCGCTGGAATTCCAGATCCCGTCCAACGCCTGGCGCTTTGAGCTGGGCATCGTCACCGCACGCATCCTGCACGGTGAGGAGTCGTTCCGTTATCACCGCATGGCCTATGCCGGCGACACCCTGCGCTTCGACGTGCGCATCGCCGACATCTACGACAAAAAAGGCGGCGCGCTGGAATTCGTGGTGCGCGAGACCCGAGTCACCAACCAGCACGGTGAGCACGTCGCGGACCTGCGCAGCGTGCTCGTACAGCGCAACAGCTGAAGCGGAGAACATTGATGAACGCCATAAGCCTGGAAAAAATCAACATCGGCGACACCCTGCCACCGCTGGCGCTGCCGCCGATCAACCGCACCACGCTGGGGTTGTTTGCCGGTGCGTCGGGCGACCACAACGCCATTCACATCGACACCGACTACGCCCGCAAGGCCGGCATGGCCGACGTGTTCGCCCACGGCATGTTGTCGATGGCCTACCTCGGTCGCCTGCTGACCCAGTGGGTCGATCAGCGCCAGTTGCGCGAGTTCGGCGTGCGCTTTCTCGGCATCACCCACTTGGGCCACCAGATCACCTGCACCGGCACTGTCGTCGAGCGCTTTGAAGTCGACGGCGAGCAACGGGTCAAGGTCGAAGTGCGCACCATCAATCAATACGGCGACACCAAAATTGTTGGTGACGCTGTGATCGCTCTGTAAACAAACCGAATAATTGAGGAGCAACACCCCATGGCAAAACTCGACGGCAAAGTCGCACTGGTCACCGGTTCCGGTCGTGGCATCGGCCAGCAGATCGCCCTGAAACTGGCAAGCGAAGGCGCGCGCATCGTGATCAACGACCTGGACGCCGATCCGGCCCATGAAACCGCAGAACTGATCCGCAAGATGGGTGGCGAAGCCGCGGTGTGCCACGGCAACGTCAGCGCCCCGGATTTCGCCGAGCGCTACATCAAGACCGCGATGGACAACTTCAACGGCATCGACATCATCGTCAACAACGCCGGCTACACCTGGGACGACGTGATCCAGAAGATGACCGACGAGCAGTGGTACGCGATTCTCGACTGCCACATGACCGCACCGTTCCGCATCCTGCGTGCCGCCTACCCGATCATCAAGGCGCAGGCCCAGGCGGACGCCGCAGCAGAGCGCGAAGTGTTCCGCAAAGTGGTGAACATCTCGTCAGTGTCGGCCCTCAACGGTAATGCCGGGCAGATGAACTACTCCTCGGCCAAGGCCGGTGTACTGGGCATGACCCGCGCGCTGGCCCGGGAATGGGGCCGCTTCAAGGTCAACGTCAACGCCGTGGCCTTCGGTTTCATCGAAACCCGCATGACCAGCGCCGACGCCCATGCCGGTGCCACCGTGAACATCGAAGGCCGCGACATCCGCGTCGGCATCAGCCCGGAAGCGGCCAAATCGTTCGCCCAGCGCAACCCGCTCGGCCGCCCGGGCACCACGAAGGAAGCGGCCGACGCCGTGTACCTGTTCTGCTCGCCGGAGTCGAACTACATCACGGCCCAGACCATCGCGGTGGCCGGCAATCTGCAGTAACCGACAAGCAACAAGCAAAACCACTGTGGCGAGAGAGCTTGCTCCCGCTGGGCTGCGAAGCGGCCCCCGACAATCTGTCAGTTGCTGCGCATCGGCAGAGATACGACTGCTTCGCAGCCGAACGGGAGCAAGCTCCCTCGCCACAACTGCCCCCTCGCCACATTGGCTCTGCTGACTTTGAGATCGATGACCGCAGGATCACATCATGAACATGACTGAAACCAATATCCGCCAGGCCGCCATCAAACTGATCTCGCGTAATGGCTACGGCTCGATGAGCCTTCGGCAGCTGGCGGCTGAATCGGGGATCAACCCCTCGACGCTGTACCTCTATTACCAAGGCAAAGGCGAGTTGCTGCTGGAGCTGGTTCTGGAATATTTCCAGGGGATTTCCCAGGCATGGGCACGCAGCCGCCCCGCCGTTGCGCGGGCCGATACGAAACTGCGCACGTTCATCGCCTGCCATGTGCGTTATCACCTGGAACATCAGGATCAGGCCATTCTCGGCAACCTGGAATTGCGCAGCCTGGATGAACAATCCCTGACCCAGGTCCGCCAGGCGCGACGGGTTTACCTCAAGGGTCTGCAAGATCTGCTGGAGCAAGGCGTGCGTGAAGGCTCGCTCAGCTGCGCCGAACCCAAACTGATGGCGCGCACCCTGTTCAACATGCTGACGCATGCCTGTGTCTGGTATCAGGCCGATGGCCGCTGGAGCGTCGACGACGTGATCCGCCATTACTCGGAACTGGTGCTGAAAATGCTCGGTGCCGTGCCCATCGCATCACCTCGCACAACCGTGCGCCGTGCAGCCATTACACGCCGCACTATGCCGATGGAGGCAGTTTCATGAGCGACCTCATGCAGCCCTTTTCCATGGCCGGCAAAACCGTATTGGTAGCCGATGCCACCACCCGGCTCGGCGCCCATTTCGCCCGCCTGATCAGCCTCGCCGGCGCCCGTGTGGCCCTCGGCGCGCAATACCCTGCGCAACTTGAGCAGCTGGTAGCCGACCTGCGCTGGGAGGGTGGTGAAGTGCTGATCGTCAGCCTCGACAGCGCCCGCCGTCCCAGCATCGAAGCGGCGCTTGAGGCCGTCGAGGAACGCTTCGGCAGCATCGATGTACTGATCAACAACAGCGCCGAGCGTGAGCATGTGGTGCTGAACAATCACCTGGTCCATTGCACCAGCCTGCACATGATCAAGGCCGAACGTGGCGGCAGCATCGTCAACATCGAACCGCCGCCCCGACCGATCAGTGAGCCCAACCCTTGTTTGCGCTCCAACAGCAGCCTGATCCGCATGAGCCGGGCCATGGCCCAGTCACTGACGCCGCACCGGATCCGGGTCAATGTGATTGCCGCCGGACGCGGCAACGACGCGGGTCTGCAGGAACTCAACGGTCCCTTGCTGTTGCTGGCCAGTGGCGCGGGTGCCAGCGTCACCGGTGCGGTGTTGCATATCGACAACCACGCCACCTGATATGGGTGGCGTTTAGTTTCTGACGCCCCTTGAACATCGGAACCGGTCGCCCTGCGCGACGCCCGTCAACAAGGAGCCAGTCAGATGACTCGCATAAAAAAGTGGCTGCCGAAACTCGCCTTGGTGGCGACAACGGTCATGGCAATGGCGGCGAATGCCGCTGACAAACCCAACATCCTGGTGATCTTCGGCGATGACATCGGCCAGACCAACATCAGCGCCTATTCCATGGGTGTGGTCGGCTACAAGACACCGAACATTGATCGCATCGCTCACGAAGGCATGCTGTTCACCGACTACTACGCGGAGAACAGCTGCACCGCCGGGCGCTCGTCGTTCATCACCGGCCAGTCACCGCTGCGCACCGGCCTGACCAAGGTCGGCGTGCCTGGGGCGCCGGTCGGTATCCAGAAACGCGATATCACCCTCGCCCAGGCCCTCAAGTCCCAGGGTTACGCCACCGGCCAGTTCGGCAAGAATCACCTCGGCGACCGCGACGAATACCTGCCGACCAACCACGGTTTCGATGAGTTCTTCGGCAACCTGTACCACCTCAACGCCGAAGAAGAACCCGAGCGCCCGTACTGGCCCAAGGACGACCCGGACTTCGTCAAATCCCGGACTCCCCGTGGCGTGATCCACAGCTACGCCGACGGCAAGATCGAAGACACCGGCGCACTGACCACCAAGCGCATGGAAACCATCGACGACGAAACCACCGCCGCCGCGCAAACGTTCATCGAGAAACAGGCCAGGGCCGACAAGCCGTTCTTCGTCTGGATGAACACCACGCGCATGCATGTGTTCACCCACGTGCGTGAATCGATGAAAGGCCAGAGCGGCATGCCCGGCAACGATTACGCCGATGGCATGATCGAGCACGACGGTGACGTCGGCAAACTGCTGCAGACCCTCGACGACCTGAAGATCACCGACAACACCATCGTCGTCTACACCACCGACAACGGCCCGAACCAGTTCTCCTGGCCGGACGCGGCAACCACGCCGTTCCGTAACGAGAAGAACTCCAACTGGGAGGGTGCCTATCGCGTACCGGCGATTGTGCGTTGGCCGGGCAAGATCAAGGCCGGTGAAGTGTCCAACGAGATGTTTTCGGGCATGGACTGGTTCCCTACCCTGCTCGCGGCGGCTGGCGATACCGAGGTGAAGGACAAGCTGTTGAAAGGCTGGTCACCTATCTCGGGCGGCACCAGTTTCAAGGTGCACCTGGACGGCTACAACCAGTTGCCCTACCTGACTGGCCAACAGCCTAAAGGGCAACGCCGCGAGTTCTACTACTTCAACGACGACGGCGTGCTGGTGTCCATGCGCTTCGACAACTGGAAAGTGGTCTTCGCCGAACAGCGCGAACCGGGTGGTTTTGCGGTATGGAGCAGCCCGTTCGTGCCGCTGCGGGTGCCCAAGCTGTTCAACCTGCGCATGGACCCGTATGAGCGGGCTGACCTGGTCTCGGACCAGTACAACGACTGGCTCGTGAAGAACTCCTACCTGCTGGCCGCAGGTGTGGCCAAGGCTGCGCGCTTCCTGCAGACCTTCATCGAGTACCCGCCGAGCCAGAAACCCGCCAGTTTCAGCGTTGATCAGATTCGCGCGGCGGTCGATGCGAAAATCGAAGAAAGGCAGAAAAACCAGGCCAAACCCTAAGCGCCTCTCCAAGCCGACGCCGACTGAATGCCAACGGCCAACCCGCCCAGGTGAAATTAAGCTTGGGCTAAGGTTGTTCCTTTAATCTTCGACACTTTCGGGTCGTCGAGCATTTCGAAGATGGGTAGTGTCGATACAAACGCCAAACCTCCGTTCAGCATCGTTCTGGTTAATTACAAAACCCCCGAGCTCACCAGGATCTGCCTGGAGCTGTTGCAGGAGCATGTCCAAAAAGCCGGCATTGCGGTCTGGGTGGTCGACAACGGTTCGGCGGACGCCAGCGTCGAATATTTGCGCTCGCTCGACTGGATCAACCTGATCGAGCGCGATGCCCCTACCAAAGAGCCGGGGCACATCGCCCACGGCAAAGCGCTGGACATGGCGCTGGCCAGGGTCAGCACCGACTATCTGTTCCTCATGCACACCGACACGTTCGTCTTCGATGCAAACGTCTTTGCGATGATGATGGAGCACTGCACCAAGGATCAAAACGTCATCGCGGTCGGTTGCACCGAGCAACTCAACCGCGGACTGCCAAGGACCGTTTGGCGCTTCACTTCACGCCTGATCAAGCACCACTACCGACGCTTGAAGCAATCGCTGGGCCTGCGATCAAAGGAGCCGAAACCCTACCGGGAAACCTACGTGAAAAGCTTTTGCACGCTGTGGAATGGCAGACTGATGAAGCAGCAGGGTTTGCATTTTCAGATCGATGACCGTGTGCCCGGTTATGAGCTGCAAGACCGCGTGATCGGGCTTGGCTACAAAGTCGTGTTTCTTTCTCCCGGCAAAATCTTCAAGTACCTGGATCACGTCCAGTCCGGCACCGTCGCTGCTGCGGGCGGCTATGGCCAAGATCACCGGCGGACCAAAATGTACCAGGACATTCTCAAGCGCTTCGGCGCGACCAACTCCTCGATGTCTTGAATAAACCCGCACCACAAAAAAGCCCACTGATCGTTGCCGGTTCAGTGGGCTTTTGTGCATCAGGCTAACGCTGATTCACTGCTTCATGATGAACGTCGCCAGGCTTTTCAGGTCGTCCGAGCTCAACTGCGCGAACGGTGGCATGGGCACATCCCCCCACTTTCCGCTACCGCCGTGCTGAATGCTCGACATTACCCGGGCCAGCCCCTGCGGGTCATTGGCATACTTGGCCGCCACATCGTGATAGGCCGGGCCGACGACCTTATGATCGACCGCGTGACAGGACAGGCAGGCGTTGTCCTGGAGCAAGGCCGAGGCAACTTTCGCTACCGACACCGTGGGTGGCTGATCCGCCGGCGGGTTGGAGACCGCCTGAACATCGGCATCGCTCGCCTTCGCACTGCCGTAAGTCACCGCCAGGTAAGCACCGATAACACTCACATCCTGGTCGCTGATCGGAGCGCCGTACACGTGCTGCATCTTGCCCGCTTCGGCGGTCCACTGCGCCAGGCTCATGCCCGGCGGCTGGAAGTTGATGTAATCGGCCGAATGGCAGACAGAACACTTCTGCTGCGCCAAAGCGTAGCCAGGCATCGTGCTGGGCTTGAACACCGCCGTTTCAGGCGGCAGCGTAATGGACAGCGGCGCGGCGCCAGCCAGGGTGGTGAGAAAAACCGGAGCCGCGCAGAGCAAGGCGGTCATGCATTTCACAAGTTTCATGCGGCCCTCCTCAGGCGACGGTCACGTGGGTGGTTTCGACGACGTGGCGGCGGTAGCCAGCGGGGTTCCAGTCGGCTTGCAGCGGCTGCGTCTCGCCGGCACTGTTGCTGGCTCGCACCATCAACAGAGTGGCGCCCTTGCCGGTAAAGGTGATCGGCAGTGTCCACTCACGAAAGGAGTAACGGCCAAGGTCCTGCCCGAGTTGGGTCTCGCGCCAGGTTTTTCCACCGTCGATCGACACCTCAACCTTGTTGACCCCAACGCCCCCGTCGAAAGCGATGCCCTTGAGCAGCACGCTTTTGTTCAGCGGCAATACATCGCCGTGTTTAACGCTGGTGATGAAACTGCGCACCGGCAATTTGGAGATCGGCACGGTTTTCGCCGCCGTGGTGCCGGGGGCAATGCAGAAGCAATCGTTGTCTGGAACCCGGTACCCCTTGGCCATGAAGAAACCGTCGAAGGTATGGTCGACGACTTCGATCTCACTCAGGTGCTTGACCCAGTACGTGCCGAAATAGCCTGGCACCACCAGGCGAATCGGGTAACCGTTGAGAAATGGCAGGTCGGTGCCATTCATCGACCAGGCGATTATCGGCTCGCCGTCCATGGCATGGCTGATGTCCAGCGCCTTGATGTACTCCGGCGTGCTTGGCAGCACCGGTTTATCGAGCCCACGGAAGGTCACTTGTTTGGCCTCGGCTTTTACCCCCGCCTTTTCCAGCACAGCCTTGAGCGGTACCCCCACCCACCGCGCATTGCCCATTGAGCCATTGCCCAACTGAGCGCCGAACACCCGGGGCATCGAGAAGCCACGGCTGTTGCCCGAACATTGATTCACGGCGACCACTTCAACCGGTTCGGCAAGGGCCTTGAGCTCGGCAAGGGACAGTGACAACGGCGTGTCGACCGTGCCCTTGATCGTCAGGCGGTAGCTGTCCGGATCGATGCTGGTCGGGAAATTGGCCAAGTGGTAACGCACGAAAAAGGCGTCATTAGGCGTGATCGGCCCTTCGTTGAAGACGGGGAATGGCGTCTCCAGATGCGGCGGCCGCGTGGTCACCAGGGTCAACGGGCGTTTTTGCGGGTATTGCACCAGCGGTCGTGGGCCGGCGGCAAAGGTCACTTCCTCCGCGGATTCGCTGGCCGCTGCGGATTCGTCGGCTGCCCTGGCCAGGCTTGCCAACGGCGAGGCCGCCAAAGCCAGAGTGAAAGCATCGCGTAAAACCCGCCGACGGGTCGGTTTGCTGTTGTCTACAAAGCTGAACTTCATTCTGCGCTCTCTATGATTTGTTTTATTGAGATGCAACTGACTGTGGGAGCGAGCTTGCTCGCGATGTCGTTAACGATAGCGCGTGCTTACTGACTAACCGTAGCGCACTTGAGTCAATCGTCGGAACGCCGCCCGGAGCAAGCTCGCTCCTACAAATTCCCGCCAGGGCGGAGAGGTATCAGGCTTACGGTTTCGCCTTACCGTGGTCGGTAAACAAATCAGTATCGTCAGGGCCAAACTGTCTGCTTCTCATTGAGCGTCAGTGACTTGACAATTGATGACAGGCCCCCCCGTTATGGACGGCGTGGACACTCCGGGTTCAAAGCGCTGCCTGTGCCATCGCCCACAAAAAAACCCACTGACCGTCGCCGGTTCAGTGGGCTTTTTTTGATCCGGCAGTCTAATTAGAGAGCCATATCACTCGCAGCATTAGCCTTCGGTGCCTTAACAGCAGTGTCTACAGTCACTGGCTTCACAGCCGGCGCGATCACCGCGGGTGGCGGAGTCAGTTCCAGCACCTTGGCGGTGTAGGCCCACTCTTCAGCGACTTTCTCAGGGCTGGCGTTCAGCTGAGTGCCGTAGCTCGGTACGATCTGGTGCAGTTTTGCCTGCCAGTCAGGGGTCGCGACCTTGTCCTTGAAGACTTTCTGCAGCACGGTCAGCATGATCGGTGCAGCGGTCGATGCGCCTGGGGAGGCGCCCAGCAGGCCGGCGATGCTGCCGTCTTGGGAAGCGACGATTTCGGTGCCCAGTTTCAGCACGCCACCGGCGGCTTCGTCACGCTTGATGATCTGCACGCGCTGGCCGGCTTGCCACAGGCGCCAGTCTTCAGCCTTGGCGTTCGGGAAGTACTCTTTCAGAGCGTTCATGCGGTCTTCGTCAGACAGCATCAGCTGGCCTGCAAGGTACTCGACCAGCGGGTATTCCTTGATGCCGACCTTGGTCATTGGCCACACGTTGTGAGTGGTCGTGGTGGTCAGCAGGTCCAGGTACGAACCTTCTTTCAGGAACTTGGTGCTGAAGGTCGCGAATGGGCCAAACAGGATCACGCGCTTGCCGTCCAGCACGCGGGTGTCCAGGTGCGGAACCGACATCGGCGGAGCGCCAACAGAGGCTTTGCCGTAGGCCTTGGCCAGGTGTTGCTCGGCGATGGTCGGGTTCTCGGTCACCAGGAACGAGCCTCCTACCGGGAAGCCTGCGTATTCCTTGGCTTCAGGAATGCCGGACTTCTGCAGCAGGTGCAGGGCACCGCCGCCGGCGCCGATGAACACGAACTTGGCGTCGGTTTCGGTCTTGCTACCGTCTTTGAGGTTCTTGTAGCTGACGCGCCAGCTGCCGTCTTCGTTCTTGGTGATGTCCTGCACTTCGCTGGACAGCTTCAAGTCGAACTTCGGTGTGGTTTGCAGGTGTGCAACGAACTGGCGGGTGATTTCGCCGAAGTTCACGTCAGTACCCAGCGGACTCCAGGTGGCCGCGATCTTCTGGCTCGGGTCACGCCCTTCCATCATCAGCGGCACCCACTGCTTGATCACAGCCGGGTCTTCGGAGTACTGCATGCCAGCGAACAGCGGGCTCGCTTGCAGGGCTTCGTAGCGTTTTTTCAGGAACTTGATGTTGTCATCACCCCACACGAAGCTCATGTGCGGCGTGGAGTTGATGAACGAACGCGGGTTCTTCAGCACGCCTTGCTGAACCTGCCAGGCCCAGAACTGACGGGAGATCTGGAACGCTTCGTTGATTTCAACGGCCTTCGGGATCGAAACCTTGCCGTTCTCGTCTTCCGGGGTGTAGTTCAGCTCGGCCAGGGCGGAGTGACCGGTACCAGCGTTGTTCCAGCCGTTGGAGCTTTCCTGGGCGACGCCGTCGAGGCGCTCGACCATTTCCATCGACATGCCAGGTTCCAGCTCATTGAGCCACACACCCAGGGTCGCGCTCATGATGCCGCCGCCGATCAGCAACACATCGACTTTCTTTGCCTCTTCCGCGTGGACGGAAGACATCCCCATGGACAAAGCCAGCCCCAGCAGGGCCGTGTTCACTTTCTTAAACATCTGTAGCACCTATGATAAAACGCCATCCGCCCTTCCATCCTCACGCGCACAGCCCCGTGTTTCACGGCAGTCACGGGTGCGGCACTCAAGGATTGCAGGGTGGGCACACAAGGCCGACGAACCGCATCGACCCCACTTTAATGTCCCTTCTGAACTGACTTTTTATCTTTATTGGCTTCAGCTACTTGAGCGACAGTGATTCCGTCGGCACGTCTCAAGGACACGCAAACTGAACAGGTCAAACCAAGTTGGCGCGAAGAATATCACGACAAGGCTTACCCGCGCGTCTGTTCCAGACCGGTTAGTCCGGGCCAGGGCGCCCGGCCTTCTATACTCATCCTGTTTTTATCAACGAGTGTGTCAGGAACAGCCATGAGCGATAGGAGCAGTCATGAGCGACAAAGACGATCTGCGCAAGTACTCCTCTCAAGTGATCGACGGCGTGGAGGCGGCACCGGCACGCGCCATGTTGCGGGCCGTGGGCTTTACCGATGCAGACTTCACCAAGCCGCAGATCGGCATCGCTTCGACCTGGGCCATGGTCACGCCCTGCAACATGCACATCGACAAGCTGGCGCTCGAAGCTGAAAAAGGCGCGAATGCCGCCGGTGCCAAGGGCGTGATCTTCAACACCATCACCATTTCCGACGGCATCGCCAACGGCACCGAAGGCATGAAATATTCGCTGGTGTCCCGCGAGGTGATCGCCGACTCCATCGAAGTGGTCACCGGTTGCGAGGGTTTCGACGGCCTGGTGACCATCGGCGGCTGCGACAAGAACATGCCGGGCTGCCTGATCGGCATGGCGCGGCTGAATCGCCCGTCGATCTTTGTCTACGGCGGCACCATCCAGCCGGGTGCCGGCCATACCGACATCATTTCCGTGTTCGAGGCCGTGGGCCAGCACGCGCGGGGCGATATCAGCGAGATCCAGGTCAAGCAGATCGAGGAAGTGGCGATTCCCGGCCCCGGTTCCTGTGGCGGCATGTACACCGCCAACACCATGGCCTCGGCCATCGAAGCCTTGGGCATGAGCCTGCCCGGCTCTAGCTCCCAGGAGGCCATTGGCGGCGACAAGGCCTCGGACAGTTTCCGCGCCGGCCAGCAGGTCATGGAGCTGCTCAAGCTCGACCTCAAGCCTCGCGACATCATGACCCGCAAAGCCTTCGAGAACGCCATTCGCGTGGTGATCGCCCTCGCCGGCTCGACCAACGCTGTGCTGCATCTGCTGGCCATGGCCAACGCGGTGGATGTCGAACTGACCCTGGATGACTTCGTCGAGCTGGGCAAAATTTCCCCGGTGGTCGCCGACCTGCGCCCCAGCGGCCAATACATGATGAGCGAACTGGTGGCCATCGGCGGCATTCAACCACTGATGAAGCGCATGCTCGATGCCGGCATGCTGCACGGCGATGTGCTGACCGTCACCGGCCAGACCCTGGCGGAAAACCTGGCCAGCGTGCCCGACTATCCGGCCGGCCAGGACGTGATACGGCCTTTCGACCAGCCGATCAAAAAGGACTCCCACCTGGTCATTCTGCGCGGCAACCTCTCGCCCACCGGCGCCGTGGCCAAGATCACCGGCAAGGAAGGCCTGCGCTTCGAAGGCACGGCCCGGGTCTATCACGGCGAGGAAGGTGCGCTGGCCGGCATTCTCAATGGCGAAGTGCAGCCCGGCGAAGTGATCGTGATCCGCTATGAAGGCCCTAAGGGCGGCCCGGGCATGCGCGAAATGCTGTCGCCGACGTCGGCGGTCATGGGCAAAGGCCTCGGCAAGGAGGTGGCACTGATCACCGACGGACGTTTCTCCGGTGGGTCCCACGGTTTCGTGGTCGGTCACATCACGCCGGAAGCCTTTGAAGGCGGGCCGATTGCGCTGGTCGAGAATGGCGACAGGATCATCATCGATGCAGAGACCCGGCAGATCACGGTGGATGTCTCCGATGCGGTGCTGGCCGAGCGCAAGTCGCGCTGGGTGCGGCCGGAATCGAAATACAAGCGCGGGGTGTTGGCCAAATATGCGAAGACGGTGTCCAGTGCATCGGAGGGCGCTGTGACCGATAAATATCTTTAATCCCCGACCTGTAGGAGCTGGCTTGCCAGCTCCTACAGTGCTCTGCAACCTCAAAGCCCGCGACAGCTGCCCCCACCGAAGCGGTCTGCCCGATCACCTTGCTGTGGTCATCGAGTGTTCTTGCGCCATGCCGCGCAAAGACACCAGCAACAGACTGACAAACGCACCGGCGACCGCGATGGCCATGTCCTTCTGCGAATCCCACGGATCGTTTTGCGCGCCGACGAAGGCGTTCGCCGTGTCATTGCCCAGGAAGGCCCCGCCGATCCATTCCACCAACTCATACACGGCGGAGGTCGACAGCATGATGTTCAGGGTCACGAAAAACAGCCAGAACCCGCGCAGCGGCGTCAGTCGCCGCAGGACTTCACGCACCGGATAAGCCAGCAGCAGCCCGTAGCTCAGATGCACCAGTCGGTCGTAGTGATTGCGGTGAACACCAGGCGCCCGGTCGAAACTGAAGCCCAACCACGCCGAAGACCAATGATCGTAAGGCACCAGAGAATAGGTGTAGTGGGCGCCCAGTTCATGCACGCACAGAAACGCAAACACCAGCGTGATGGACATCGCCGACAAGCGGAATCGCCGAGAAACCGCGACCAAGGTCCCCACCAGCAACAGCACCAGCAGGTTTTCCAGCGCCCAGTCCACCCGGCTGCGGGGAGAAAACCCCGACACTCCGACAATCAGCACAAACACCATGAGCAACGTCAGGTCGAGCCGTAAACGCGGGTCAAGCTGCATGGCGCAATACCTCAAAGTCAGGACATCGCCCTTTTAACTTCGAGGCAAGGGTGCCAGGCAAGTTCGCTTTATTCCTTCACCTCATGATAGGTTGTACGATGACTGACGAATATTCTTCCAATCATCGCGCTATCCCTACAACAACAAGGAAACACCCATGAAAAAAGCAAAAGTGCTGATCGGTTTTCTGTGCCTGTTCAGCGGCTACGTCGCCGCCACCCCGGCTGCCGCGGACAAGGACGTGGCCCAGGCGGTCGACCACCTGACCCAGGCCATGCTGCACAAAGACATCCCGGAGCTGAACGCCTTGACCGCCGAAAACCTGACCTACGGGCATTCCAGCGGCAAGATCCAGGACAAGCAGGCCTTCATCGCCGACATCGAAACCGGCAAAAGCGCGTTCAAGACCCTTGAGATGCAGAACCAGACCATTACCGTCTCCGGCGACGTCGCACTGGTCCGTCACCACTTCTCGGCGCAAGCGCTGAAAGGCACTGAAGTGGTGCCAACCGAAATCGAGAACTTCCAGATCTGGCAAAAGCAGGACGGTAAATGGCTGTTGGTAGGACGTCAGGCGTTCAAGTTCTGATGTACGCGTAAAGAAGCCGCACCGCTAGACCTGTGGGAGCGAGCTTGCTCGCGATGACGGAACGTCAGTCGACAGCATAGGTGTCTGACACACCGCTATCGCGAGCAAGCTCGCTCCCACAGGGGAATATGCAAGGTCAGTTGCCCTTCCACTCCCGCGGGCTCATCCCGGTCTTGCGCCGAAACGCCCGGGCCAGCGCCGAGGGACTTTCGTAGCCGACCTCCTCGGCGATCAACGCAATCGGTCGACCTTCGCGCAGGCGTTTCTGCGCCAGGCTGATGCGCCAGCTCACCAGGTAATCCACCGGCGTCTGCCCGACCACCCGGCGAAAGTGCTCGGCGAAACTGGCCCGCGACATGTTGGCGGCGACCGAGAGCTCGGCCACGCTCCAGGCCTTGGCCGGGTTTTCGTGCATCAGGCTCAGGGGCCGCGCCAGGCGCGCATCGGCGAGGCCGGCCATCATGCCCGGTTGCTGGCCAGTGGTGCTCAAGATGTGCCGCAGTAACAGAATCACCAGCAGCTCGAACAGGCGATCCATCACCGCTTCGCGTCCGCACGTACCGTCAAACGCCTCGTTGAACAGCCATTCCAGGGTCCCGGCCAGGGTCGGGATTTCATCGAGCTTGAGCACCAGATAATCCGGCAGCGCCGCCGCCAGGGCATTGCCCGCTCCGCCGTCGAAATCCAGGGTCGCGCACACCAGTTGCGTGCCGGACGCTTCAGACGCGAACAGGCGATGTCGATAGGGCCGGGGGAAAAAGATCAGGCTCGGTTCGGTCTGTTGCAGGTCCGGCTGGTCGCCCATCTTGAGCAGCAACTCGCCCGCTTGAAGCAGGTGCAAATGACCGCTGGTCTGTTGGCCGTCGTAGGCGGCGGTGCCGCAGAACGTACCGCTATGGAAGGTGCCGGCATTGACGCCGAAGTGTGTGAGCAACGTGGACAAGCGATCCATGACAGGCTCCCGGAAGCAGTTCTGGACGATCTGTCGCATATCCTCGACGATTTGCACCCAATACGCCAGACCTTCTCCCTAACATGAGCTCCGTACCCAGCGCATTCCGCGCCTTACACCACGGAGTATCACCATGACCCGCATTGCCCCGATCAGTCTGGAACACGCCACCGACGCCACCCGCCCGCTGCTGGAAGGCGTGCAGAAGAAAATCGGCTTTCTGCCCAACCTGTTCAAGGTACTGGCCCACGCCCCGGCGGTGCTGGCCTCGTATCTGCAAAACTCGGCCGCACTGGGCAAGACGTCCTTGAGCGCCACGGAAAAAGAATCGGTGTTCCTTGCCACCTCGCAGGTCAACGGCTGCGACTACTGCCTGGCCGCTCACACGCTGTTCGCCAGTAAGGCCGGGCTGTCGGGCCAGGACATTCTCAGCGCACGTCAGGGTGAGCTCAACGCCTATGCCACCCTCGCCCGCCAAGTCACCGAAAGCCGTGGTCACCTGACGGTCGAACAGATCGCCACAGCCCGTGCTGCCGGCATCGATGACGGCAAGATCATCGAAGTGATCGCCCATGTGGCCTCGCAGACATTGACCAACTACCTGAACAACGCAGCGTTGACCGACATCGACTTCCCGGCTATCGACGCCTGAATGAATCGTTGACTCAGGCAAACGAGTAACCGTGGCGAGGGAGCTTGCTCCCGTTGGACTGCGCAGCAGTCCCAGCTTCTCGTATGAAGAGCCGGGGCCGCTTCGCTGCCCAACGGGAGCAAGCTCCCTCGCCACAGGTGCAGTGTCACATCTGATTGACCGGAATCACCAGTCGGTCAGGTATTGGTTTTCAACTTGGTCCACAGCCGCGTGCTCAACCGTGCGATAGCCGCGGGCAAGTCCTCGACGGTAAACAGCTTGTCCATCACGCTCTTCGGCGGATAGATTGCCAGGTCCTGCTTCACCGCCGGGTCGACGAAGGCATCCGCCGCACTGTTGGGATTGGCGTAATGGATGCTGTTGCTGATGTTGGCAATCACCTTCGGCTCCAGCAGGTAGTTCATGTAGGCGTAACCGTTCTTCTCATGCGGCGCGCTCTTGGGCATGACCACCATGTCCAGCCACAACGTGGAACCTTCGTCCGGGATCGAGTAGGCAATATCGATCCCGTTTTTCGCCTCCCTGGCGCTGGCGGCGGCCTGCACGATGTCACCGTTGAATCCGATCACCGCGCAGACGTTGCCGTTGGCCAGGTCGCTGATGTACTTGGAGGCATGGAAGTACTGGACGTAAGGCCGGATCTTCAGCAGCGCCTGCTCGGCTTTCTTGTAGTCGGCCGGCTCATGGCTATGGGGCGGCAGGCCCAGGTAATTGAGGGTGATCGGCAGGATCTGCGTCGGGTTGTCGATGATCGCCACCCCACACTCGCTGAGCTTCTTGATGTTGTTCTCGTCGAAGAACAGGCTCCAGGAATGGGTGACGTCGGTATTGCCGAAGATCGCCTTGATCTTCTCGACGTTGTAACCGATGCCCGCCGTGCCCCACATATACGGATAGCCGTACTGGTTGCCCGGGTCGTTGACCTCAAGCTTTTTCATCAGCGCCGGGTCGAGGTTTTTCCAGTTGGGCAACTGGCTCCTGTCGAGTTTCTGGATGGCGCCGGCCTTGATCAGGCGCGACAGGAAGTGGTTCGACGGGCTGACCACGTCATACCCGGTGTTGCCGGTCATCAGCTTCGATTCCAGCACTTCGTTGCTGTCGTGGATGTCGTAGGTCGCCTTGATCCCGGTTGCCTGGGTGAAGCTGGGCAAGGTGTCGTCGGCGATGTAGCCGTTCCAGTTGGAAATATTGACGGTTTCGTCGGCATACGTGGCGGCGGAAAAGGTCGAGATCAGGGCCACAAGGGAAAGCGTATTGACGCGCATGTTGAATCACCTTCGATGGGAAGTGCTTTTGTTCTTGTTGTGAAATGGGTGTTTTCAGATTTCGCTTCTGGCCCGGACCGTTTCCACGCGCATACGCAGCATGGCACCGATGTCGAGCAACGGCTTGGGCGGCAGCCAGCCGGGCTGCGCCCGTTGAATGACCGACTGCGTCAGCGGCGAATCACGACCCGAGGCCCACTCCGCCAGCAAGCGGCCCCACAACGTGCCCCGCGCCACGCCGGAACCATTGCACCCGGCCACGGCGAAAACGCCCTCCTCGACTTTGCCGAAATACGGCTGCCCGGAACGCGAAGCGCTGAGATGGCCGGTCCAGGTGTATTCGATGTCCTGCTCGCCAAGCATCGGGAAACGCCGTTGCAACCCCAGCACATGGTGTTGGCGGCGGGTCGACAATTCGCTCAATGACAGATCCCGGGAGCGGTATTCCGCGGTGTTGCGGATCATCACCCGGCGATCCGGGGTCAGGCGCACCGTGGCCCCGAGCGGACGGGTCGACAGCACGCCCCAGGACGCTGGCGCACCGAGGGCTTCAAACTCTTGATCGCTGAGGGGCCGCGTGAGGCTGGCGCTGAGTTCCATCGCGAATGTACCGCTGTCATCGATGCCCGCGCGGGGGATGAAGGCGTTCAGGCAGACCAATACCTGTTTGGCCTCGACACAACCGTTTTGGCCCCGGGCGCGAATTTGGCCGTTGCCCTGGCGCTCAAGGCCTGTGATATCGGTGTTCTCGTAGACCGTCACTTTCGGCGGCAGGGCATCGAGCAAGCCCCGAGCGTACTTCGCCGGTTGCAGCAGCGCATTGCCGTTGCCGCACCAGATCGCGGCGCGGTAGTGCCGGCTGCCGAGTTTTTCGAGCAACGACTCGCCTTGCAGAAACTGCGCGCTGGCGCCCACGGCACGCAAGGTCTGCAGCTTGGCATCGACCTGGGTCAGCTTGCGCGGATCGCTGACGGCAAAGAAATAACCCGACTCCCTGAAATCGCATTCGATGCCATGGCGGGCAATCTGCTTACGGACCTCGTCGGCGGCTGCGCGGCCGATGGACGTATCCACTTGATACCCGGCAAACCCGTCGCTACCCAGTAGCTCCCCAGCGGCAGGATGCTCATGGGCCACCACAAAACCGGAGTTGCGCGCCGAAGCGCCTTGCGCAGCCCGCTGCCGGTCAACGACCACGATGCGTGCCTGGGGGTGCAATTGCGCCAGGGCATGCGCCGCACTGAGGCCGGTGATGCCGGCACCGATCACCAGCCAATCGGCCTGTTGCGTGCCCTTGAGCGGCTCACGCAGGGGTGAACTCCCCGCTTGCGCAATCCAGCCACAGATATTTTCCATGTGTCACCTCAGGTTCTTGTTCTGCGTTCCGTCTCGACCCACTGCATGCAGGATTTGCATAAATGGTTTTCGAAGACGGTGGCGATGACTAGAATCTAAAGGCTCCAAACACGGGCAACCAACGTTATTAAATCATCGAGGCATTCTGAAAACGCATGGACAAGATTCGCCACGTGCCCTCGCTGCAGGGCTTGCAGGCCCTGGTCGAAGTTGCCGGGTCGGGCAGCTTCACCCAGGCGGCGCAAAAGCTCTGCCTGACCCAAAGCGCCGTGAGCCGACAGATCCAGCAACTGGAGAGCCACTTTGGCGTGGCGCTGTTTGTCAGGAGCAGCCGCAGCCTTCAACTGACTGCCGAGGGCGAACAGGTGCTGACCAGCGCCCGCAGCATCCTCGAACAGCTGCGCACCCTCGAAGACCGGCTCGCGCCGAAAAAGCGCCCGTTCCGCATTCGCATGCACGTGTCACTGGCGGTGCGCTGGTTGCTGCCCAGGCTGAGCGAGTTCTACCGGCATCACCCGGACGTATCCCTGGCAATCGAAACCGTGGCCACCGAAGTGGTCGAGCCGGCCAGTGACAGCGATGCCTATATCCTTTACCTGCCCGAGCCGTCCGGAGCGCCGGATTGCCTGACCTTGTTCGAGGAGGCGTTGGTGCCCGTGTGTGCACCAGGGCTTGGCACCCCGACCCGGCCATTGGCTTCGCTGGAGGACCTGTCGGGGTTCGCGTTGCTGCACCGCTCCTCCGATCAACATGACTGGCAGGTCTGGCTGTCAGCCCATGGCGGCAAGTCGTTGCATGACTATCGGCACATCCCCTTCAACCTCGACGAACTGGCGCTCGATGCCGCCGCCCGGGGCCTGGGCGTGGCGATGACCGACATGACCCTGGCCGGTGAGTCGATTCAACGGGGCGAACTGGTGATCCCGTTTGGTGAGCCGTTGAAGACCGGGGGGATTTACTCGCTGTGCCTGCAACCTTCGGCCGCCGCGCATCCGGCCTGCGCACCGGTCATGCAATGGTTCACCGCGCAAACCACTGCATGACCCTGTGGGATTGCTCAATCATCCTCATGCAACTTGATGCCGCGTTTATGCAACACATGGGGCACCACCAGCACCAGTAGCGTCAGGGCGAGGAAGAACGCCGAGATCGGTTGCGTGAGGAACACCGTCCAGTCGCCCTGGCTGATGGACAAGGCGTTGCGCAGTTGTTTCTCGGCCATCGGCCCCAGCAGCATGCCGACGATCACCGGGGCGACGGGGAAGTCGAAACGGCGCATCAGCACCCCGCCCCAGCCAATGCCCAACATCAGGATCAGGTCGAAGGATGAGTGGCGCATGCCATACACGCCGATGGTGGCGAAGACCAGGATGCCGGCGTTCAGGTACGGCCGGGGGATTTGCAGCAGTTTGACCCACAGCCCCACCAGCGGCAGGTTCAACACCAGCAGGATCACGTTGCCGATGTACAGCGAGGCCACCAGCGTCCAGACCAGCTCCGCGGAGGTTTCGAACAGCATCGGCCCCGGTTGCAGGTTGTAGTTCTGGAACGCCGCCAAGAGGATCGCCGCCGTCGCAGACGTCGGGATGCCCAGGGTCAGCAGCGGTACCAAAGACCCGGTTGCGCTGGCGTTGTTGGCCGCTTCCGGGCCGGCCACGCCTTCGATGGCGCCCTCGCCCTTGTTGGCGGAAAACTCCTTGGGGTACTTGCTGAGTTTGCGTTCGGTGGAATAGGACAGGAAGGTCGGAATCTCCGCGCCACCGGCCGGAATCGAGCCAAACGGAAAACCGATCAGCGTGCCCCGCAGCCACGCGGGCACCGAGCGTTTCCAGTCGGCGCGGGTCATCCACAACGAGGTCAGGCGATGCCGTCCTTCGTTTGATTCGGTTTGATAGAGCAGGCTGTACAAGGCCTCGCCCACCGCGAACAAGCCGACCGCCACCAGCACCACCTCGATGCCGTCCACCAGTTCCGGCACGCCGAGGGTGTAGCGGGCAATGCCCGAGGTCGAGTCCAGACCGATCAAACCGATGGTCAACCCGACACCCAGCGAGGCAAACCCGCGCAGCATCGAAGCGCCGAGCACCGCCGACACGGTGGTGAACGACAGCACCAGGATCGCGAAGTATTCGGTCGGGCCGAAATTCAGGGCCAGCCTGGCCACGATGGGCGCAAACAGCGTCAGCAAAATCGTGGCGATGGTGCCGGCGACGAATGAGCCGATCGCCGCCGTCGCCAGCGCAGGTCCGGCCCGGCCGTTGCGTGCCATGAGGTTGCCTTCCAGGGCGGTGACCATGGAAGACGACTCTCCGGGCGTGTTGAGCAGGATCGAAGTGGTGGAGCCACCGAACTGCGCGCCGTAATAAATACCGGCGAACATAATTAGCGCGCCGGTGGGGTCGACCTTGGCGGTGATCGGCAACAGCAAGGCCACCGTCAGCGCCGGCCCGATCCCCGGCAACACGCCGATGGCGGTACCGAGCAGGCAGCCGATGAACCCCCACATCAGATTGATCGGCGTCAGCGCCGAGGAAAACCCCATCGCCAGGCTTGAAAGAATGTCCACGGTGTCGATCTCCTTTCAAAGCCAGATGTTGATCAGCGACGGCAGGGAAACCCCAAGCCCGGCGTTGAACAGCCAGTAGATCGGCAGGGTCAAGGCAATGCCGATGGCCAGGTCCCGCAGGGGATGACGGCTGCCGAACCCCCGCGCCGCACAGGCAAACAGCAACCCGGCGGCCAGCACGAAACCGATCAGGTTGATCAGCACCGCCACCCCGACAAGCCCCGCTGTCACCCATGCAGCACCGGTTTTGCCACCCGGCACCGTGGTGGCGTCGTTATCCAGCTCGCGAAAACCGCCACTGACGGCCTGATACCCCAGCAGCAGGCCCACGGCACCCAGAAAGGCTGCCACGACATAGGGGTAAACGTACGCCGGGAGGATGACGAAACCCATTTCGGGCGGAAACCGGTAGGCGCCCATCGCCAGCACGACACTGATGGCGATCAGGCCGATGCCGACCGCCAATTGCGTCGGCACCACTGCGCGCTGTGTGGCCATCTCAGAGCAGCCCGACCTTGACCAGCATGGCGTGCAACCGTACGTGTTCTTCTTCGACGAATTTGCCGAACTCATCGCCGGTCAGCACGCTGGGCGTCCAGGCGTTGGTCTGGAGATTGTCTTGCCAGACCTTGCTGTTGGTGGCGGCCATGACCGCGTCGATCACCTCTTTACGCTGCTGCGGGGTGAGGCCCGCTGCACCGTAAACGCCGCGCCAGTTGCCGATCGTCACGTCATAACCGCTCTCCTTGAGGGTCGGTGCATCAATGCCGGCAACCCGCTCCGGCGCGCCGATGGCCAGGACGCGGAACTGACCGGTCTTGATGTATTGGCCCAGCTCGGCGTAACCGCCGGTGATCACCTTGAGCTGGCCGCCCAGCGCCTGGGCAACCACCTCGCCACCGCCACCAAAGGCCACGTAGTTGACCTTGTTGACCGGCACATCCAGCTTGCCCGCCAGCTCGGCGATGCCGATGTGATCCACCGAGCCCTTGGAGCCGCCGCCCCAGGTGATGCTCGTCGGGTTGGCCTTGAAGGCCTTGATCAGGTCATCGAGGGTCTTGTATTCAGACTCCTTGCGCACGGCGATCACGTTGTACTCGGTGAACAGCCGGGCAATGGGCGTCACATCCTTCAGGCTGATCTGCGGTTTGTTCTGTTCGATGCCCGCGACCATGATCGCGCCGACCACCAGCAATGCATTCGGGTCACCCTTGGTGCTGTTGGCAAATTGCGCCAGCCCCAGGGTCCCGCC
>NZ_JAGYGI010000037.1:0-39416 GCF_019947365.1 Pseudomonas sp. GL-R-26
CCTCTGGCTAACACTTCCCCTTGCCGGGTGTGTAGAGGACTTTCACCTCCAAGTCACCAGCGAGGCCACCACAGCCAAGCTGGTTGCGCTTACGCGCAACGCGCCATGCCTGGCGCACAAACAAAAAGGCCGACCCAATGGGTCGGCCTTCTGCGCCCTTCTACTTACAAGCTAGGGAAGGCGAACTGCGAAGCTTCATGGCTCGCACGCTGCGGCCAGCGCTGGGTGATGGCTTTGCGGCGGGTATAGAAACGCACGCCATCGGGGCCATAGGCGTGCAGGTCGCCAAACAGCGAACGCTTCCAGCCGCCAAAGCTGTGGTAAGCCACCGGTACCGGCAGCGGTACGTTGACACCAACCATGCCGACTTCGATCTCGTCGCAGAACAACCGCGCCGCTTCACCGTCACGGGTGAAGATGCAGGTGCCGTTGCCATATTCGTGATCGTTGATCAGTTGCATGGCTTCTTCCAGGCTGTTGACCCGAACAACGCACAGCACCGGCCCGAAGATCTCTTCTTTATAGATGCGCATTTCTGGTGTGACGTTGTCGAACAGGCAACCACCCAGGAAGAAGCCTTCCTCGTGACCAGCGACGGTCAGGCCACGGCCATCCACCACCAGTGTCGCGCCGGCAGCTACGCCGTCTTCTACATAACCGCTGACCTTGTCGCGCGCCTGGCCCGTCACCAGTGGGCCCATGTCCAGGCCGCAGTTGGTACCGGCACCGATTTTCAGCGCCTTGATTTGCGGAACCAGTTTGGCCACCAGGGCATCGGCCACCTGATCACCCACGCACACCGCTACCGAGATCGCCATGCAACGCTCGCCGCAAGAACCGTAGGCCGCGCCCATCAGTGCGCTGACGGCGTTGTCCAGGTCTGCATCCGGCATCAGCACCGCGTGGTTCTTCGCACCGCCCAGGGCCTGAACGCGTTTGCCGCGCTTGGTGCCTTCGGAATAGATGTATTCGGCAATCGGCGTCGAACCAACAAAACTCAGCGCTTTGACTTCCGGCGCTTCGATCAATGCGTCCACCGCAGTCTTGTCACCGTGCACCACGCTCAGTACGCCTTTAGGCAGACCAGCTTCCAGCAGCAACTGGGCGATCAGCAGCGTCGAGCTCGGGTCACGCTCGGATGGCTTGAGGATGAAGCAGTTGCCGCAGACGATCGCCAGCGGGTACATCCACAACGGCACCATGGCCGGGAAGTTGAACGGCGTGATACCGGCAACCACGCCCAGCGGCTGGAAGTCAGACCAGGCATCGATGTTCGGGCCGACGTTACGGCTGTACTCGCCCTTGAGGATTTCCGGAGCCGCGCAAGCGAATTCGACGTTCTCGATACCGCGCTTCAATTCACCGGCAGCATCTTCCAGGGTCTTGCCGTGCTCTTCGCTGATCAATTGCGAGATGCGAGCTTCGTTCTGCTCCAGCAGCTGCTTGAAGCGGAACATCACTTGGGCACGCTTGGCCGGTGGCGTGTTGCGCCAGGCCGGGAATGCAGCCTTGGCCGCGTCGATGGCGCTCTGGATGGTTTCGCGGGTCGCCAGTGGCAGCTTGTGGATAGCCTGACCGGTAGACGGGTTGAACACATCAACCGCGCGACCGTTCTCGGTCACCAGTTCGCCATTGATCAAATGCGGAATAACGCTCATGGAAGCTCCTGAAAAGTTGTCCACAGGCGCTCGCTTCGGAGCACCTGTTGTTTGTAGGTATATAGAAGGAGAAATCAGTCGATCTTGCTCAGCACTTCGCCGACCGCGTCGAACAGACGATCCAGGTCCTGCGGCTTGCTGTTGAAGGTTGGGCCGAACTGCAGGGTGTCGCCGCCGAAGCGTACGTAGAACCCGGCTTTCCACAGCGCCATGCCGGCTTCGAACGGACGCACGATGGCGTCGCCATCACGAGGGGCGATCTGGATCGCGCCGGCCAGGCCGAAGTTGCGGATGTCGATGATGTTCTTGGTGCCTTTGAGGCCGTGCAGCGCATTTTCGAAATGCGGTGCGACTTCGGCCACGCTCTGTACCAGGTTTTCCTTTTGCAGCAGGTCGAGTGCGGCAAGACCCGCGGCGCAAGCCACCGGGTGTGCGGAATAGGTATAGCCGTGGGGGAATTCAACCGCGTATTCAGGCGTCGGCTGATTCATGAAGGTCTGGTAGATCTCGGAGCTGGCAATCACCGCGCCCATCGGGATCGCACCGTTGGTGACTTGCTTGGCGATGCACATCAGGTCCGGGGTCACGCCGAAGGTGGTGGCGCCGAACATGGTGCCGGTACGGCCGAAACCGGTGATCACTTCGTCGAACACCAGCAGGATGTTGTGCTGGTCGCAGATTTCACGCAGACGCTTGAGGTAACCCTGAGGTGGAACCAGCACGCCAGCGGAACCGGCCAATGGCTCGACGAAGACCGCCGCGATGTTCGACGCATCGTGCAGCTCGATCAGCTTCAGCAGTTCGTCAGCCAGGGCGATACCACCCTGCTCCGGCATGCCACGGGAGTAAGCGTTGCTTGCCAGCAAGGTGTGCGGCAGGTGGTCAACGTCCATCATCGCCTGACCGAACAGCTTGCGGTTGCCGTTCACGCCACCGAGGCTGGTGCCGGCGATGTTCACACCGTGGTAACCACGGGCACGGCCGATCATCTTGGTCTTGGTCGACTGGCCTTTCAGACGCCAGTAAGCACGGACCATCTTCACAGCGGTGTCAGCGCACTCGGAGCCCGAGTCGGTGAAGAACACGTGGTTCAGGGTGCCCGGGGTCAGGTCGGTGATTTTTTCAGCCAGTTGGAACGACAGCGGATGACCGTACTGGAAGGCTGGCGAGTAATCGAGGGTACCCAGCTGCTTGGCGACCGCTTCCTGGATTTCCTTGCGGGTGTGCCCGGCGCCACAGGTCCACAGACCGGACAGCGAGTCATATACCTTGCGACCCTTGTCGTCGATCAGCCAGCTGCCTTCGGCGCCAACGATCAGCCGTGGGTCGCGCTGGAAGTTGCGGTTGGCGGTGTAAGGCATCCAGTGAGCATCGAGCTTGAGCTGGCTGGCCAGGGAAGTCGGGGCGTTTTCAGGCAAGTTCATGGGCGAAACCTCGCAAGGCAATAAGCGGCGTAAGGATTGAAAACCGTTGTTGCAGCTAAATTGCCACGGAGATAAAGTCGGTGAAATGCAACTCTTCTAATGTTCAGTCAGCCATTTACTAAACTTTTGAGTAACCCGCATGAGCACTCGCCGTCCCGATCCGCTGGCCCAGGTCAGCGACTTTGATATCCGCCTGCTGAGGATTTTCCGCAGCGTGGTGGAATGCGGCGGCTTCTCCGCGGCGGAAACCGTGCTGGGCATCGGTCGCTCGGCGATCAGCCAGCAGATGAGCGATCTGGAGCAGCGCCTCGGCCTGCGCCTGTGCCAACGGGGACGTGCCGGGTTTTCCCTGACCGAAGAAGGCCGCGAGGTCTATCAATCGGCGTTGCAACTATTGAGTGCGTTGGAAAGCTTCCGCACCGAGGTAAACGGACTGCACCAGCACTTGCGTGGCGAATTGATCATTGGCTTGACGGACAACCTGGTCACCCTGCCCCACATGCGCATCACCCATGCCCTCGCACAATTGAAAGAACGCGGCCCGGACGTGCAGATCCAGATCCGCATGATCGCGCCCAATGAAGTCGAACAAGGCGTGCTCGACGGTCGCCTGCACGTTGGCGTGGTACCGCAGGCCAGCGCATTGTCGGGGCTGGAGTATCAACCGCTGTATAGCGAGCGTTCGCTGTTGTACTGCGCGGTCGGCCATCCGCTGTTTTATGTCGACGACAAGCAGCTGGACGACGAACGCCTGAACAGTCAGGACGCCATCGCGCCCACCTTCCGTTTGCCAGCGGAGATCCAGGCTCACTATCAAGCGCTCAATTGCACCGCCAGTGCCTCGGACCGCGAAGGCATGGCGTTCCTGATCCTGACCGGTCGCTATATCGGTTACCTGCCGGATCACTACGCGAGTCTTTGGGTGCAGCAGGGCCGGTTGCGCGCGTTGAAAGCCAAAACGCGTTTCTATGACCTGAGCCTGGCGTCGGTCACCCGCAAGGGGCGTCGACCCCATCTGGTGCTGGAGAGTTTTCTCGAGAGTCTCGCGGCGACGCGTTGAAAACTGTGGGGCGGGGTAGAGTTTTATTGTATGAGGCCTTGTCTGAAGCCGGTGGGTGCGCTATCAACGCACTGGCCGCACCCTCTCATCTTCTCGGAAGTGCCTATGACCTTTGAAGTCCCTGCCCACGGCGGAAAACCCGTCAGCCGCATTCGTCAGAAAAACGAAGAGACCATCATCAAAGCCGCCGAAGACGAGTTCGCCCGTCACGGGTACAAAGGCACGAGCATGAACACCATCGCCCTGAATGCCGGGCTGCCCAAGGCGAACCTGCATTACTACTTCACCAACAAGCTCGGTTTGTACGTGGCGGTGCTGAGCAACATCATCGAGTTGTGGGACAGCACCTTCAACACCCTCACCGCCGAGGATGACCCGACCGAAGCGTTGACCCGCTACATTCGCGCGAAAATGGAGTTCTCCCGACGCCAGCCGCAAGCCTCGAGGATTTTTGCCATGGAAGTCATCAGCGGCGGCGAATGCCTGACCGAGTACTTCAACCAGGATTATCGCGCCTGGTTCCAAGGCCGCGCGGGCGTGTTCCAGACGTGGATCGACGCCGGTAAAATGGACCCGGTCGATCCGGTTCACCTGATCTTCCTGTTGTGGGGCAGCACCCAGCACTACGCCGACTTCGCCACGCAGATCTGCCGCGTCACCGGGCGCACCAGGTTGACCAAACAGGACATGGAAGACGCCGGGGACAACCTGATCCGCATCATTCTCAAGGGCTGCGGCCTGAAACCTGCCATCTAAGCACTTATGCCATTTACCCTCAGCGGTTTTTGCGAATACCGCGAAGAGATTCGCAAGAGCCGCTTCATTACCTTCGCCGCGCCGATCTCCAGCCCGGCCGAGGCCCAGGCGTTCATTGAACAGCACAGTGACTTGAATGCCTCGCACAACTGCTGGGCCTGGAAGCTCGGCGATCAGTATCGCAGCACCGATGATGGCGAGCCCGGCGGTACGGCCGGCAGGCCGATTCTGGCGGCGATAGAGGCGCAGGATTGCGATCAGGTCGCGGTACTGGTGATTCGCTGGTATGGCGGCATCCAACTGGGCACCGGGGGGCTCGCCCGGGCCTATGGCGGGGGTGCAAACAAATGCCTGCAAGCGGCGCCGAAGATCGAGCTGATCAGCCGGGTGCCGCTGCGTTGCGCTTGTGGATTTGCCGAGTTGGCCCTGGTCAAGCTGCGAGTGGCGGAGGCTGGTGGATTGGTTGTGGATGAAAGCTTCACCGCTAATGGTGTCGAGTTGCAGTTGGCCGTGGGCGATGCGCAGATCGACACCTTGCAGTCACAACTGGCCGATTTGAGTCGCGGACGTATTTTGTTGCAGCGCTAAAAGCGCTTCAGCACAGGCTGCGATCTTTTGGGGCACGCCGATTTTTCACTTATTCCATATTTGCCCACATCTGCTGTGCACCCGCCTGTGGATAACCTGAGCACATACCGCTGTAACCCTTGTGTCATACGGCTTTGCGGACTTTGCTCAATTTTCGTCCAATCTGCCATCAAGCACATCAAATTCAAATAAAAACAAACAGTTACAACGGTTTATCGCCTTTAGAAGAAAGCCACTCAGTGCTTATGCCCGTGCTTTGAGCTTGCACACAAATACTGTGGAGCAATCTGTGGATAACCCGTTCATGGCCGTCTCGGCGCCCTGCACGGTATGGCTTGTGGTCGATTGCTCATTTTTTGAGCAAAAGCGCGCGAGCAAAATCGGGGCTTGAACTGCGCCATTGCCCCCATGTGGTGCCGGGCTCTGCCTGGCACATCTGAAAGCTGCGTACTCAACGCCTCTGGTCGCAGGACTTCGAGGTTTTCCTGACCTAGTGGCCAGAAAATTGCTTTATCCACAGGCACAAGTCCAACAGCACTGAGCCTGTCATGCCCAATCACGCTCCAATCCCCGATCCGGTTCCGCGCCTGCAGTTGCGCAGAATCAGCAAACGCTACCCCGGTTGCCTGGCCAACGATGCCATCGACCTGTCCATTGCCCCTGGCGAGATCCATGCCCTGCTCGGCGAAAACGGCGCGGGCAAAAGCACGCTGATGAAGATCATCTACGGCGTCACCCATGCCGATTCCGGCGAGGTGATCTGGCAAGGTCAGCGGGTGAGCCTGCGCAACCCGGCCCAGGCCCGAGGTTTGGGAATCGGCATGGTGTTCCAGCATTTCTCGCTGTTCGAAACCCTGAGCGTGGCGCAGAACATCGCCCTGGCCATGGGTGCGGCGGCAGGCACACCCAAACAGCTTGAGCCGAAGATTCGCGAGGTGTCCCGGCGCTATGGCATGGCGCTGGAACCGGAGCGACTTGTCCACAGCCTGTCGATCGGTGAACGGCAGCGGGTGGAAATCATCCGTTGCCTGATGCAGGACATCCGCCTGTTGATTCTCGATGAACCGACTTCGGTGCTGACGCCGCAGGAGGCCGACGACTTGTTCGCCACCCTGCGCCGGCTCGCCGCCGAAGGCTGCAGCATTTTGTTCATCAGCCACAAGCTTGGGGAAGTGCGTGCGTTGTGCCACAGCGCAACGGTTTTACGAGGCGGTCGGGTGGCCGGGCATTGCGTGCCGGCCGAATGTTCGGATCAGCAACTGGCGCGCTTGATGGTCGGTGAAGCGGCGGAGTTGATCGCAGACTATCCGAAGGTTACTGGAGGTGATGCATTCCTTGATGTCCGTGGCTTGTCCTGGCACAACCCGGACCCGTTCGGCTGCTCGCTTGCCAACATCGACCTTGAAGTGCGCCGTGGTGAAATTGTCGGCATCGCCGGTGTCGCCGGCAATGGCCAGGATGAGTTGCTGGCCTTGCTCAGCGGTGAAGCGCTGCTGCCCCGCAACGCCAGCGCGACGATCCGATTTGGCCAGGAGCCAGTCGCCCATTTGCGTCCCGACGCACGCCGCCAACTCGGCTTGGCGTTCGTTCCCGCCGAACGCCTGGGCCATGGTGCGGTGCCGGAGTTGAGCCTGGCGGACAACGCGTTGCTGACAGCGTTCCAGCAAGGCTTGGTGAGTAACGGCCTGATCCAGCGCGGCAACGTCGAAGCACTGGCCGAGGAAATTATCCGCCGTTTCGGGGTCAAGACACCCGATAGCCAGTCGCCGGCCCGCAGCCTGTCCGGGGGCAATTTGCAAAAATTCATCCTCGGCCGGGAAATCCTTCAGCGACCGAAACTACTGGTCGCCGCACACCCGACCTGGGGCGTGGACGTCGGCGCGGCCGCCACCATTCACCGCGCCTTGATTGCCTTGCGCGATGCCGGCGCGGCGATCCTGGTGATTTCCGAAGACCTCGACGAACTGTTCCAGATCAGCGACCGCCTCGGCGCCTTGTGTGGCGGTCGGCTGTCCGCGCTCCACGCCACCGTCGACACGCGCCTGAGCGATGTCGGCGGCTGGATGGCCGGCCAGTTCGGTGCCCCTCAATCACTCGCATCCGCCTCGCGTTAACGGAGTGTCACATGCTGCTTTCTCTTGAACCCCGCGGCCAGCAATCGCGCCTGATGCTGTGGTGCTCGCCGTTGCTGGCGGCTGCACTGACCCTGGGCTGTGGATCGCTGTTATTTATCGCGCTCGGGCATGACCCGCTGCTGACCTTGCACACCTTGCTGATCGCGCCGGTCAGCGACCTGTACGGCGTCTCCGAATTGTTGGTCAAGGCCCTGCCGATTCTGCTCTGCGCATTGGGCCTGGCCGTCGCCTATCAGGCGCGCATCTGGAACATCGGTGCCGAAGGTCAACTGCTGCTCGGCGCGTTGGCCGGCAGTGCGCTGGCGGTGAACATCATCGAGATGCAAAGCCGCTGGGCGCTGGTACTGATCCTGCTCACCGGCACCTTGGCCGGAGCAGCATGGGCCGGGCTGACGGCGTGGTTGCGCACGCGCTTCAACGCCAATGAGATCCTCACCAGCATCATGCTCAATTACATCGCCCTGAACCTTTTGCTGTATTGCGTGCACGGTCCACTGAAAGATCCGGAAGGTTTCAATTTCCCCCAATCGGCGATGTTCGGCGACGCCAGCCGCTTGCCGTTGCTGATGGAAGATGGCCGGGTCCACGCCGGGGTTTACTTCGCCCTGCTCGCGTTGGTGACCGTGTGGGTGCTGTTGCAGAAAAGCTTTGTCGGATTCCAGATCAAGGTGCTCGGGCTGGACAAGCGTGCCGCCGGTTTCGTCGGCTTTCGCGAGAAGCGCCTGATCTGGCTCGCGCTGTTGATCAGCGGCGGCCTGGCAGGGCTTGCCGGTGTGTGCGAAGTCACCGGCCCCATCGGCCAGCTGGTGCCGCAGGTCTCGCCGGGCTACGGCTATGCGGCGATCACCGTGGCATTTCTCGGCCGCCTGAATCCTGTCGGCATCCTGTTTTCCAGCCTGTTGATGGCACTGCTGTACATCGGCGGCGAAAGCGCACAAATGAGCCTGAACCTGCCGCAAGCGATCACCCAATTGTTCCAGGGCATGATGCTGTTTTTCCTGCTGGCCAGCGATGTACTGATCCTCTACCGACCGCGCTTGAACCTGCGCTGGACCCGCCGCGCCCAAACCACCACCGTACAAGCAGGAGCGCTGTGATGGATATCGATCTGCTGAGCAATATTTTCTACGCCATGGTCCGCTGCGGTACGCCGTTGCTGTTGGTGGCGCTGGGGGAACTGATCTGCGAGAAAAGCGGCGTCCTCAACCTCGGCCAGGAAGGCATGATGCTGTTTGGTGCTGTGATCGGTTTCATCGTCGCGTTCAACACCGGCCACCTGTGGCTCGGCGTGTTGTTGGCGATGCTCGCCGGGATGCTGCTGTCGTCGCTGTTTGCCCTGGTGGCGCTGGTGTTCAACGCCAATCAGGTGGCCACCGGTCTGGCCCTGACGATTTTCGGCGTGGGCCTGTCGACCTTCGTCGGTGCGGCGTGGGTCGGCAAGCCGCTGGCGGGGTTCGAGCCGATGGCGATTGCGTATTTGAGCGAGATCCCGCTGATCGGGCGAATGCTGTTTGCCCAGGACCTGTTGGTGTATCTGTCGTTCGCGCTATTTGCGCTTGTGGCTTGGGTGATTCTGAAAAGCCGCGTCGGGCTGATCATCCAGGCGGTCGGGGAAAACCCGGATGCGGCCAGCGCCATGGGCTTGCCGGTGTTGGTGGTGCGCACGCTGGCAGTGTTGTTCGGCGGTGCGATGGCCGGGTTGGCCGGGGCTTATCTGTCCCTGGCGTACACACCGATGTGGGCGGAGAACATGAGCGCCGGGCGCGGCTGGATTGCCCTGGCGCTCGTGGTGTTCGCCAGTTGGCGGGTGTGGCGCCTGCTGCTCGGCGCGTACCTGTTCGGGCTCGCCAGCATCCTGCACCTGGTGGCGCAGGGGTTGGGGCTGGCGATTCCGTCGAGTCTGCTGGCGATGCTGCCGTATGTCGCGACCATTGTGGTGCTGGTGCTGCTGTCACGGGATGCGCTGCGGACACGGTTGTACGCGCCGGTTTCGTTGGGGCAGCCGTGGCAGGCTGGGCATTAGTGGTTGTTTGGGCGGGCCTCTTCGCGAGCAAGCTCGCTCCCACATAACCGTGTCCGCCGCAATTAATGTGTCTGGCGCAGACCCTGTGGGAGCGAGCCTGCTCGCGAAAGCGTCCGAACAGGCAACACCTGAACCACGCCCCACGCCAATTCAAACACCAGGAAAACCACCAGCAACGAACTCGCGCCATGAACCAGGGCATATGCCTGCCAGGCCGAGAACAGGAACCTGGCCACGGCGTCATACCGCCCATAAACCTGCTGCGGATCACGAATCCGCAGCACCGCCCATACGCAGACAATCGAGCCCAACAAATTCGCCATCAACATGTGCACCGGTTCGAACGGTGGCAGCTCGCCGGGCAAACTCAACGCCTGACTCACTCCCGTCAAAACCCCATGCAACGCCGCAAAACTCCACGGTGTGACAAACGCGACCGTCACGATCAGGTCGTACCAGGCACTGCCTTGCACCAACCGGCGATATTGCGTTGAAGTCCACATCGACATTGCTCCATCAATTCAGGGAGCAACAAGGCTAAAGCCTGGAGTATGCTCCAGGGTCAAGCCCCTCGAGACGTCATGATGCGTATCGGTGAATTAGCCCAGGCCAGCGCCGTCAGCCGCGACACGCTGCGCTTTTACGAGCAGCGCGGGTTGATTGCGGCGCAACGCAGTGCCAACGGCTATCGCGACTATCCGCCAGACATGGTGCAACTGGTGCAATACATCAAGACCGCTCAACGACTGGGCTTTACCCTCGGCGAGATCGGCAACAGCGTGGCTACAATCTGGCAATCGCCCGATCCGGACAGCGCCGTCACGCAACTGCTGCAAGACAAACTCAAACTGATCGAAGCCCGCATGGCCGAACTCGGCGCGCTGCGCGACGAGTTGCAACAACGGCTCGGGCAACAGTGTCCATTGAATCCACGACTCTGAATTTTCAAGGAAGCCACTCATGTCCAAGGCAAAAACCGCACTCATCATCGGCGCCTCCCGGGGGCTTGGCCTCGGGCTGGTGAAAACCCTGCTGGCCGATGGCTGGCAAGTCACCGCCACCGTACGCGACCCGCAAAAAGCCGAAGCCCTGCAGGCCCTGGGCGATGTGCGGATCGAAAAGCTCGACATGGACGATCAGCCGGCGGTGTCAGCCCTGAGCCAACAACTCAAGGGCGATGTGTTTGACCTGTTGTTCGTCAATGCCGGGGTCAAGGGGCCGGAAGTCCAGACGCCGAACGGCGGCGCGACAATGGCCGAAGTCGGCCAGTTGTTTTTCACCAACGCCGTGGCGCCGATCAACCTGGCCCAGCGTTTTGTCGAGCAACTGCGCCCGGACACCGGCGTGCTGGCCTTCATGAGTTCGGTGCTGGGCAGCGTGACCATGCCCGATGCGCCGGAGCTGGCACTGTACAAAGCCAGCAAGGCGGCGCTGAATTCCATGACCAACAGCTTCGTCACTCAGTTGGGCGAAACCAGTCTCACCGTGCTGTCGCTGCACCCGGGCTGGGTGAAAACCGACATGGGGGGTGAAGGCGCGGACATCGACGTGGAAACCAGCACCCGTGGCCTGGTCGATCAGGTGAATGCGTATGTCGGCAAGGGCGGGCATCACTTCATCAATTACCGGGGCGAAACCATTCCCTGGTAATCACCGCCGCCCACAGGGGGGGGTGTTGTCCTGTCGGGTTGGGCTTGCCCGCCAGAGCGTTTTGATCGACACTTCGCACCTCGCCTCCCCGGCGAACCTGGATCAGCAGACAGGGCAACACTGAGCTGGCAACCCTGAACCCAACTTTCAGAGGAGCCGGCCAACATGCCTGCGACCCGTACCTGGTTAAAAAATCCCCTCGCCATTTTCACCTCCAACGGTCTCGATGCCCGTGGCGGCCTGGTGCTGCAAGACGGTTTGATCGTCGAAGTACTCGGTGCCGGTCAACAACCGTCCGCGCCGTGCAATGAAGTGTTCGATGCCCGCGAGCATGTGATCCTGCCGGGCCTGATCAACACCCATCACCACTTCTATCAAACCCTGACCCGCGCCTGGGCGCCGGTGGTCAATCAGCCGCTGTTCCCATGGCTGAAAACCCTGTACCCGGTCTGGGCACGCCTGACCCCGGAAAAACTCGCCCTCGCCACCAAAGTCGCGCTGGCTGAGTTGCTGTTGTCCGGTTGCACCACCGCGGCTGACCATCACTACCTTTTCCCGGAAGGTCTGGAAAACGCGATCGACGTGCAGGTCGAGAGCGTTCGTGAACTGGGCATGCGCGCCATGCTGACCCGCGGTTCCATGAGCCTCGGTGAAAAGGACGGTGGCCTGCCACCGCAACAGACCGTACAGGAAGGCGAAGTGATCCTCGCCGACAGCCAGCGCCTGATCGCCGAGTACCACGAACGCGGTGACGGCGCGCAAATCCAGATCGCCCTGGCACCCTGCTCGCCGTTCTCGGTGACCCCGGAAATCATGTCGGCCAGCGCCGAACTGGCGAACAAACTCGACGTGCGCCTGCACACCCACCTGGCAGAAACCCTCGACGAAGAAGATTTCTGCCTGCAACGCTTCGGCCTGCGCACCGTGGACTATCTGGACAGTGTCGGCTGGCTCGGCCCGCGTACCTGGCTGGCCCATGGCATCCATTTCAACCCGGACGAAATCGCCCGCCTCGGCGCCGCCGGCACCGGCATTTGCCATTGCCCGAGTTCGAACATGCGCCTGGCCTCGGGCATCTGCCCGAGCATCGATTTGACCGATGCCGGTGCCCTGCTTGGTTTAGGCGTGGACGGTTCGGCGTCCAACGATGCCTCGAACATGATGCTCGAAGCGCGTCAGGCGTTGTACATCCAGCGTCTGCGTTACGGCGCCGAGAAGATCACTCCGGAACGCGTGTTGGGCTGGGCGACCAAGGGTTCGGCGAGCCTGCTGGGCCGTACCGATATCGGCGAGTTGGCGGTGGGCAAGCAGGCTGACCTGGCGATGTTCAAGCTCGATGAACTGCGTTTCTCCGGCAGCCATGATCCGGTCTCGGCGTTGCTGCTGTGTGGCGCTGATCGCGCGGATCGAGTGATGGTCGGCGGCAAGTGGCGGGTGATCGATGGGCAGGTCGAAGGGCTGGATCTGAAAGGGTTGATTGCTGATCACAGCCAGGCGGCGCGGCAGCTGATCGCCGGGACCTGATACAACACCGATTAAAACTGTGGGAGCGAGCCTGCTCGCGATGGCGGTATTTCAGTCACTGACGATGTCGACTGACACTCCGCCTTCGCGAGCAGGTTCGCTCCCACATTGGTTTTGTGGAGGGTCAAGGCCATCTGGCTTGGCGCACCAGTGGATGGCAGCTGTGCAAGGACATGCACTGTTATCGGACTTCAAGGACCTGTCGCGAGCCTGCTCGCGATAGCATCACCGCGGATTCATGTTTTGTTGTCTTGTTGGTCAGCAATTTGCATTGCCCTGTGCAAGCCAGAGAGCCCAGCCAACCTCACAACAAAATGGAGTTCCAATTCATGCACAAACGTCCGTTGAAGAAGCTGCTTTGCGCCGTTGCGGCAGCCATCGGTTTGAGCGCCAGCCTGACCGCCGCAGCCGCCGATCCGCTGAAAGTCGGCTTCGTCTATATCGGTCCGATCGGTGACCACGGCTGGACGTATCAGCATGAACAGGGGCGCAAGGAACTCGCGGAAAAATTCGGCTCGCAGATCACCACCAACTACGTGGAAAACGTCGCCGAAGGTGCCGACGCCGAGCGGGTGATCCGCAATATGGCCAAGGACAAGTACGACCTGATCTTCACCACCTCCTTCGGCTACATGAACCCGACCGTGAAAGTCGCCAAACAGTTTCCCAAGGTGACCTTCGAACACGCCACCGGCTACAAGCAGGACAAGAACCTAGGCACTTACCTGGCGCGCACTTACGAAGGTCGCTACGTCGGCGGCTTCCTCGCGGCGAAGATGACCAAGACCAAGAAAATCGGCTACGTCGCTTCGTTCCCGATCCCGGAAGTCATCCGCGACATCAACGCCATCCAGTTGGCCCTGAACAAGTACAACCCCGGCACCGAGATCAAGGTGGTGTGGGTCAACTCGTGGTTCGATCCTGGCAAGGAAGCGGACGCCGCCAACGCGCTGATCGACCAGGGCGTGGACGTGGTGTTCCAGCACACCGACAGCCCCGCGCCGATCCAGGCCGCCGAACGTCGCGGCGTGTATGCCGTGGGCTACGCTTCGGACATGGCGCACTTCGGGCCGAAAGCGGTACTGACCTCCATCGTCAACGATTGGGGCCCGCACTACGTCCAGGCAACCCAGAGCGTGATCGACCATGACTGGAAACCCCAGGACTACTGGGGCGGTTTGAAGGAAGGCACCGTTGAGCTGCCGATCAGCGACCTGGTGCCGGCGACGGTGAAGAGCGAAGCCGAGCAACTCATCGCCGACATCAAGAGCGGTGCGCTGCAACTGTTCACCGGGCCGATCAAGGATCAGGCCGGGATCGAGAAAATCCCGGCGGGTGTGAGCGCGACCACGGCGGAACTGGCGTCGATGAATTACTACGTGGAAGGCATGAAGGCCGAGATTCCGAAGTAAATTTTCAGCCACAGCACAACTCCCACATTGGATCTTCAGCGTTCTTAAGGATTGCGCATGAATAGCCTTCCGATCATCGACATCACACCGCTCTACAGTGACGCCCCATCCGCCTGGCCAGCCGTGGCCGCACAAATCGACCTCGCCTGCCGCGAGTGGGGTTTCTTCTACATCAAGGGCCATCCGATTTCAGCGGCTCGCATCGACGCCCTGCTTGATCACGCCAAGCGTTTCTTCGCCCAACCCACCGTCGAAAAACTCAAGATCGACATCACCCAGACCCGTCACCATCGCGGCTACGGCGCCATTGCCACCGAGCAGTTAGACCCAAGCAAGCCCAGCGACCTCAAGGAAACCTTTGACATGGGCCTGCACCTGCCGGCCGGGCACCCTGACGTACTGGCGGAAAAACCCTTGCGCGGCCCCAATCGCCATCCGTCCATGCCCGGCTGGGAGGCATTGATGGAGCAGCACTACGTCGACATGCAAGCCCTCGCGCAAACGCTGTTGCGGGCAATGACCATCGCGCTGGGGATTGAGCGCGACTTCTTCGACACACGCTTCAATGACCCGGTCAGCGTGCTGCGGATGATTCATTACCCGCCGCGCCACACCGCCAGCTCCGAAGATCAGCAAGGTGCCGGGGCGCACACCGACTACGGTTGCATCACCCTGCTCTATCAGGACGCCGCCGGTGGCTTGCAGGTCCGCAACGTCAAAGGCGAATGGATCGACGCGCCGCCGATCGAAGGTACGTTCGTGGTCAACCTGGGCGACATGATGGCGCGCTGGAGCAACGACCGTTACCTGTCGACGCCGCACCGGGTGATCAGCCCGCTCGGTGTGGATCGTTATTCGATGCCGTTCTTCGCCGAGCCGCACCCGGACACCCGCATCGAATGCCTGCCCGGTTGTCAGGATGCATTGCACCCGGCGAAATACCCGGCCACCACCTGCGCCGAGTTCCTGCTCTCGCGCTTCGCCGATACCTACGCTTATCGACGGGAACTGGAAACGGTGTGATGAACCGCCTGGTCAGGTTTTACCAATTGTTGCGGCAACCCTCTGTAGAATGGCGACCATTGCACCTGATGAGAAAAGAATTATGTACGACTGGCTGAACGCCCTGCCCAAGGCAGAATTGCACCTGCACCTGGAAGGCTCGCTGGAACCCGAGCTGTTGTTCGCCCTGGCCGAGCGCAACAAGATTGCCTTGCCATGGAACGACGTCGAAACCTTGCGCAAGGCGTATGCCTTCAACAACCTGCAGGAGTTCCTCGACCTGTATTACCGGGGTGCCGATGTGCTGCGCACGTCCCAGGATTTCTATGACCTGACCTGGGCGTACCTGCTGCGCTGCAAAGAGCAGAACGTGATTCACACCGAACCGTTCTTCGACCCGCAGACCCACACCGACCGTGGCATCCCGTTCGAAGTGGTGCTCAACGGCATCGCAGCCGCGCTGAAGGATGGCGAGCAGCAACTGGGCATCACCAGTGGTTTGATCCTGAGCTTCCTGCGCCATCTGAGCGAAGACCAAGCGCAGAAAACCCTCGACCAGGCGCTGCCGTTCCGCGATGCGTTCGTCGCCGTGGGCCTGGACAGCTCCGAGATGGGCCACCCGCCAAGCAAGTTCCAGCGCGTGTTCGACCGCGCCCGTCACGAAGGCTTCCTGACCGTCGCCCACGCCGGCGAAGAAGGCCCGCCCGAGTACATCTGGGAAGCCATCGACCTGCTGAAGATCCAGCGCATCGATCATGGCGTGCGGGCCATCGAAGACGAGCGCCTGATGCAGCGAATCATCGACGAGCAGATCCCGCTGACCGTGTGCCCGTTGTCGAACACCAAGCTTTGCGTGTTCGATCACATGTCGCAGCACAACATTCTCGACATGCTGGAGCGCGGTGTGAAAGTGACCGTGAACTCCGATGACCCGGCGTACTTCGGCGGTTATGTCACCGAGAACTTCCATGCGCTGCACACCCACCTGGGCATGACCCAGGATCAGGCAAAGCGCCTGGCGCAGAACAGTCTCGATGCGCGGTTGGTGAAGCCGTAAAGGCAAAGGCAAACCCTTGCAGGAGCTGGCTTGCCAGCGATAAGGCCATCACCTCCAGTATTGATGCTGGATGAGAGGCCGCCATCGCCGGCAAGCCGGCTCCTACAGCGCCATTTCCAACTCGGTTTCCAGGGCAAAGCGATAGATCTCGCGTTGCCCGGAAGCCGTCACCTGCAAGGCTCGGGAATCGTTGGGCAGGCTCAACCACCCCGACTGCATGAACAGCTGCAACAATGCCGCGCCCAGCGAACCACCCAAGTGCGGGCGTCTTTCGCTCCAGTCAGGGCAGGCGCAGGCAACCCTGCCGTTGTGATGAGCCAGCGCCTGGACGAACACTCCACGTGCCGCCAACTCCGTCGCGCCCTTGAGCGTGACCGTGACCCGCTGATCCAAGTGCTCGATCCAGCCTGCCTCCAGCAGTCGCTGATACAGATCGGCGGACAGGGTGCCCCCCAAGTGATCGTCGCACAGCCGGGCACTCAACAATGGCGAACGCACCGCCCGGGGTTTGACCAGCGGTGAATTACGCTTGAATACGTCCGGAATATCCTGGGGTGCGCTGGCGAAGGTCGCGCTGGCCAGTGCTTCGATTGCCGCCCCGACCTCGGGAGCGGCCAGGCGGAAGAAGCGTTTGCGGCCGCGGTTTTCAACCTTCAGCAGACCTCCGGCGGACAAACGCCCCAAGTGTGCACTGGCCGACGACGATGACAGGCCGGCCAGCAATGCCAACTCTTCGGTTGTTCGCGCCGAACCATCCATCAAGGCCCACATCATTGCGCTGCGCTTTGGGTCAGCCAGCAACGTGGCGATCTGGCTGATGCAAGGTGCATGTTCCATGTATTCACTCCCTGTTGAATCGTTTCGTCTACTGCCCAGAGAAATCTTGACCAGTAATGTGTCGTCGGCCAATCCGTGGAAACTGCCATAAGCCCGGCAACGCCTTGCTCACTCATTTGCGCTGCCTGGCCGATGCTGCGTAGGCCAGAAGGATGACCGTGCAGCCGGGCCGACTCGAACGTGGACCCGCCATTGGGGATCGACGCTACTGACATGATGAGGGCGCTAGTATATGCGGGTTGCTCGGCGGATCCTTTCCTCCGCCCGGTGTAGGTGGTGATCGTTCCTGAGGGAAATTTCTCTTTTTTCGTGCGACTAATGATCGATATCCGATAAGCCCGGAAATTGACTGCTCAAAAGGGCGCATCGTCTGGCAAGCATTTCACGCAACAGGTTCACCGGCTTACTCAATTGTGCGCGATGGGCGCACAACAGATTCAACGGTGCGCGCTCACAGAGCAGCTCCGGCATCAGCACCTTCAAGCGACCGGCCAGAACATCGGCGGCCACATCGAGCCAGGACTTGTAAGCGATCCCGGCACCTGCCACGGCCCAAAGGCGCACGACATCGGCATCGTCGCTGAAACGATCGCCGCTGACGGTCAAGCTGACTTCGCGTTTGCCGTCGTGAAAACTCCAGTGATCGTGGACCCGGCTGCCGAGCATGTACAACAGGCAATTGTGCTGTGCCAGTTGTTCCAGATGTCGCGGCTCGCCATGCCGGGCCAGATAGCCGGGAGCGGCGCACAACACCCGGCGGTTCTGCGGGGCGATGGGCAGCGCCACCAGGCTGGAGTCTTCCGGTTCTCCGTAGCGCAGGGCAATGTCTACCGGTTGGCGAAACAGGTCGGCGATGCGGTCCCCCAGCAGCAAGCGCACGGTGAGTTTCGGATGCTCGCGTTGAAACTCGTCGAGCCAGGGCAGCAGCAGGTTGCGGCCAAAGTCCGAAGGTGCCGACAGTTGCAGCACCCCGCTGACCTGGTCCTGACCACTGGCCAGCAATCGCCGGCCCTCGTCGAGATTGCTCAGGGCCGCGCGGGCGTATTCGAGAAAGCCCTCACCTTCGGCGGTCAGGCGCAGGCTGCGGGTCGAACGGGCCAACAATCGGGCGCCGAGCTGCTGTTCGATGCGCTTGAGCGCCGCACTGGCCACCGCCGCCGACATGTCCATGCCCCGCGCGGCGGCGGACAGACTGCCAAGGTCCGCCGCCCGGACAAACAACTGCAAGTCATCGAAACGCAGCATCAGAGCACCGATTATCAAAAAAATATTGAAAGAGACTGCTCTTTTAGCTGGTTTTATCTTCAGGAGAAATAGCCAATCATCTGCCCCATCGAATCTCTTCTTTATTAGTGTTCCGGAGCCGCCCATGAAAGCCATTGCCTACTACGCCTCGTTGCCGATCAGTGACGACAAGGCTCTGCAAGACATCGAACTGCCGGAGCCGGTCGCCGGCCCCCGCGACTTGCTGGTGGAAGTCAAAGCCATCTCGGTCAACCCGGTAGACACCAAGGTGCGCCAGAACGTCCAGCCCGAAGGTGGTGCGGCCAAGGTGTTGGGTTGGGATGTGGCCGGTGTGGTCAAGGCGGTGGGCAGTGAGGTGACGCTGTTCCAGGCCGGCGACAAGGTGTATTACGCCGGCTCCATCGCGCGTGCGGGCGGCAACAGCGAGTTGCATGTGGTGGACGAGCGCATCGTCGGCCACATGCCAAAGACCCTGGGTTTCGCCGAGGCCGCTGCCCTGCCGCTCACCGCGATCACGGCCTGGGAACTGTTGTTCGAGCGCCTGCAAGTACGCGAAGGCAAAACCGCTGAAGGCCAGAGCCTGTTGATTGTCGGCGCGGCGGGCGGCGTGGGCTCGATTCTTACGCAACTCGCTCACCAACTGACGGCCCTGAAAGTCATCGGCAGCGCTTCGCGTGCGCAAACCCAAAGCTGGGTGAAAGAGTTGGGCGCCGATCTGGTCATCGACCATGGCCAGCCACTGAGCGAAGCACTCAAGCGTGCCGGTGTGGATCAGGTCACCCACGTCGCCAGCCTGACGCAAACCGACCAGCATCTGGACCAATTGATCGAGGCATTGGCACCCCAGGGCAAACTGGCGCTGATCGATGACCCCAAGTCGCTGGACGTGACCAAGCTCAAACGCAAGAGCCTGTCACTGCACTGGGAGTTCATGTACACCCGTTCGCTGTTTGAAACCGCGGACATGATCGAGCAACACAACCTGCTCAATCGCATCGCTTGGCTGATCGATGCCGGGACACTGAAAACCACGGTGGGCGAACACTTCGGCACGATCAACGCGGCCAATCTGCGCCGTGCCCATGCCCTGCTGGAAAGCGGCAAGGCCAAGGGCAAGATTGTGCTGGAAGGGTTCTGAAGCGCTGAAAAAAACCATCGCTGATTTCATCGACTTCTGCTGTTTTCCGACTGCGACCGGGCAATCCCGGTCGTAGACAGCCTCTGTGGCCGCCCCAGAAAAGCCGTGTTTTTTTGGTTACAAACCGTCAGTCCGACAGTTGATCCTTGTCACAATGGTGACCGTATACGGGACTACAATCGAATCTCCTGCGAGGCATTCTTTTGCGTAACGTCTTTTACGAGACATCTTTTACGAGACATCTTTTGCGAGAGGAGATCGGCTATGAAGATCCTGATAAAAGAACTGGCAAAATCCCAGTGGCAAGTCCGCCTTGACCAACACGCTGTGACGTTCCGCAGCGAAGCAGAAGCTCGCGCTTTCACGCGTACCCTTGAAGCCCGCATCCAGGCCCCTCACCAGATCCCCATCCTCCTCCCGCAGCGTGCAGCCGGCTGACTCCAGCCTCAAACCTGGGCTTGCGCCAGCGCCCGGGCATTTTGCAAACGCCGGGTGAGCACCGCTGCGCTCACCACCAGAATTCCACACAGGCTGATGACCATGGCCATCGGCACGGCGCTGCCGTCGTGCAGCACGCCCACCAGCGCAGAGGCGCCGGCAGCCACGCTGAATTGCAGACAACCGAGCAGCGCCGACGCGCTGCCGGCCCGTGCGCCCTGCCCGCTCATCGCACAGGCCGCGGCGTTGGGACTGATGCAACCGAGGCTGGCGATACAGATGAACAATGGAATAAGCAGCGGCCACAATTGTGCCGGGTGCAGCGAGCTGACAGCGAGCAGGGCCAAACCGGCCGTCAGATAAACCCACACTGCGCGCGCCAGCAAGAACGTCGGGCCACGCTTGGCCAGTAACCGCGCGTTGACCTGCGCCACCAGAATGAAGCCCGCCGCATTGATGCCGAACAGCCAGCCGAAATGCTCGGCCGCAACGCCGTAGAGCTTGATGATGATGAAGGGTGAACCGGCGATGTAGGCAAACATCCCGGCGATGGCGATGCCCCCGGTCAAGGCATGGCCAAGAAATATCGGGTCAGCCAGCAACCGGCCGTACTGACGCAGCGCACCCGACAACGGTTGACGCGGCATATGGGCCGGCATGCTTTCCGGCAATCCCGTCGCCACCGCCAGCCCCGCCAGCGCACTGAAACCGGTCAAGGCCAGGAAGATCGACTGCCAGCCTGTGGTGTTGACCAACAACCCACCCAGCAAAGGCGCGAGGATGGGGGCAAGTCCCATCACCAGCATCAATTGCGAAAAAACTTTCGCCGACCCCACCGCATCACACTTGTCGCTGACCACCGCCCGGGAAATCACCATACCCGCGCAGCCGCCCAACGCCTGGATGAAACGCGCGCCGATCAGCCATTCAAGATTCGGCGCAAAGGCGCACGCCACGGATGCGGCGGTGAACAAACCGACACCGATGAGCAAAGGAATGCGTCGCCCGAAACGATCCGCCACCGGGCCATAGGCCAACTGACCGATGGACAAGCCGAAGAAGTACACTGCCAACGTCATCTGAACGTGATTTTCGTCCGTCCCGAAAGCCAGGGCCATGGCCGGGAAGGCCGGCAGGTAGAAATCGATCGCCAGCGGACCAAATGCGCTCAAGGCGCCGAGAATCAGAATGGTTCGGAAGTTCATCAGGCATCCAGTGGGGCAGAAGTCGGCAGCCCGACAGTCTAGCTGCGCATGGACGCCTTGAACATTCCGGTAGCTCGCTAACTATCAAATTCAGGCCAATTTGACGCCGTAACCCTCTTCGCTGATCGCCTCGATCACCTGCTCGGCGGTCAGCGCACTTTCGACACCCACCTCCCTGGCCGCCAGATCGACCCGCACACTGGCCGCCGGGTCTTTGGCCTGGACCGCCTGAGTGATGGCCTTGACGCAGTGACCACAAGACATGCCTTCAACGTTGAACACTTGCATGGATGACTCCTTTTCCGAGGGTTGAGCCCAGTTTCGAGCTTGCCACCATGGCAAGGTCAAGTTCTGAAGTTAGCTGCCGGGCTGGCAATCGGCGCGACGCTCGGCCAAGCTGCGTCCATCAATGACTCGAACTCAGGAGATTCAGCCATGCGCTGGTCAGTTTTCAGCCTGTTTGGCTTTCTCAGCCTTTTCGCCGCCGTGCCTTCGGTCAATGCTGCCGGTCAGGATTATGGCGTGCTGATCATTTCCCGCGAGCGCCTAGAAGTCGCGACCAGCTGCGAAATCGGTGTGTACATCCAGGATCAATTGGCGGCGCGGCTGTTTCAGGAACAGAGCACCTCGTTCAACCTGCCGCCGGGCATCGTCTCGCTGCGCCTGAAACTGCTGCCGGGCCAGGTCCCGGGCTGCAATCCGGGCATGCTCGCGCCGGGTTCGCAGGATATCCAGCTCAAGGCCGGGGATGTGCTCAAGTACCGGATCGCGATGACGCAGGACGGGATGTACCTCAAGCGCGCCGGTCTCGGCTACTGATCGGCTGCTTGATCTGAATTATGGCACTTGACCTTGCCAGCATGGCAAGGTTGATCCTGTGGTCATCTACTACAGGGAGTGCGACCGATGTCCGAATCCACCACGTTCGACCTGCCGATTGCCGGCATGACCTGCGCCAGTTGCGCTGGGCGGGTCGAGCGCGCCTTGAGCAAAGTCATTGGCGCCAGTGCCGTCAGCGTCAACCTCGCCACTGAACAGGCGCGGGTCCAGGCACCCAGCGACAGCCTGTCGGCCCTGATGGATGCCGTGGCCAAGGCCGGCTACAGCGTGCCGCAACAGCGCCTGGAATTGAGCATCGACGGCATGACCTGCGCTTCCTGCGTCGGTCGCGTCGAGCGTGCGCTAGGCAAGGTTGCCGGGGTGAAAAGCGTCAGCGTCAACCTGGCCAACGAACGCGCCCACCTTGAACTGCTCGGCCAGATCGACCCGCAAACCTTGATCGCCGCGGTGGCCAAGGCTGGCTACAGCGCCAGCGTGTGGGAAGTCGAACACCCGCCAACCGACGATCAACAACAGCGCCTGCACCGCGAACGCCTGGCCTTGATCATCGCCATTGCCCTCGCCTTGCCGCTGGTATTGCCGATGCTGCTACAGCCATTCGGCGTGCACTGGATGCTCCCGGCCTGGGCGCAATTCGCCTTGGCCACGCCGGTGCAGTTCATCTTCGGTGCACGGTTCTACGTCGCCGCGTGGAAAGCCGTGCGCGCCGGGGCCGGCAACATGGATTTGCTGGTTGCCTTGGGCACCAGCGCCGGGTATGGCTTGAGCCTGTACGAATGGGCCACCGCCGCCGGGCGCATGCCGCATCTGTACTTCGAAGCCTCGGCGGTGGTGATCGCCCTGGTGCTGCTGGGCAAGTACCTGGAAAGTCGCGCCAAGCGCCAGACCGCCAGCGCCATCCGAGCCCTCGAAGCCTTGCGTCCGGAACGGGCGATCCGGGTGATCGATGGCAACGAGCAAGACGTCGCCATCAGCGCCCTGCGCCTCAACGATCTGGTGATGGTCAAACCCGGCGAACGCTTCCCGGTGGACGGCGAAGTGGTTGAAGGCCAGAGCCACGCCGACGAAGCCCTGATCAGTGGCGAGAGCCTGCCGGTGCCCAAGCAGCCCGGCGACAGAGTCACCGGTGGCGCGATCAACGGTGAAGGCCGGTTGCTGGTGCGTACCCAGGCCCTCGGTGCGGAAACCGTGCTGGCGCGGATCATCCGTCTGGTGGAAGACGCTCAGGCTGCAAAAGCGCCGATCCAGAAACTGGTGGATAAAGTCAGCCAGGTGTTCGTGCCCACTGTGCTGCTGATTGCCCTGGCCACCCTGATCGGCTGGTGGCTGTACGGCGCACCGATGGAAACCGCGCTGATCAACGCCGTGGCGGTGTTGGTGATCGCCTGCCCGTGCGCCTTGGGCCTGGCCACGCCGACCGCGATCATGGCCGGCACCGGCGTGGCGGCGCGCTACGGGATTCTGATCAAGGACGCCGAAGCACTGGAGCGAGCCCATGAAGTCAGCGCGGTGGTATTCGACAAGACCGGCACCCTGACCTCCGGCGCCCCGCGCATTGCTCATCTGAGTGCTATCGACGGTAATGAGGCGAGCTTGCTGCAATTGGCCGGCGCCCTGCAACGCGGCAGTGAGCACCCGCTGGCCAAGGCTGTTCTGGATGCCTGTGCCGAGCGTGGATTGAAGGTGGCCGATGTCAGCGACAGCCAGTCCCTGACCGGCCGCGGCATCGCCGGCAACCTCGAAGGGCGTCGCCTGGCGCTGGGCAATCGGCGTCTGCTGGAGGACAGCGGCTTGAATGCCGGGCCGTTGGCCGACTCCGCAATCGCGTGGGAAAAAGAAGGCCGGACCTTGTCCTGGCTGATCGAACAATCCCCCGAACCACAGGTGCTGGGCCTGTTCGCCTTCGGTGACACCCTCAAGCCCGGCGCGCTGCAAGCGGTGCAACAACTCAGCGCACGGAACATCAGCAGCCACCTGCTGACCGGCGACAATCGCGGCAGCGCCAAGGTGGTGGCCGAGGTGCTGGGCATCCACGATGTGCATGCCGAAGTGCTACCGGCGGACAAAGCCGCCACGGTCGCCGCACTGAAACAATCCGGGGTGGTGGCGATGGTCGGCGACGGCATCAACGACGCCCCGGCACTGGCCGCCGCCGACATCGGCATCGCCATGGGCGGCGGCACCGACGTCGCCATGCACGCGGCCGGCATCACCCTGATGCGCGGCGATCCGCGACTGGTGCCGGCCGCATTGGAGATCAGCCGCAAGACCTACGCCAAGATTCGGCAGAACCTGTTCTGGGCCTTCGTCTATAACCTGATCGGCATTCCGCTGGCGGCGTTCGGTTTCCTCAATCCAGTGCTGGCCGGTGCGGCCATGGCGTTGTCGAGCGTCAGCGTGGTGAGCAATGCGTTACTGTTGAAAACCTGGAAACCCAAGGACCTGGAGGACAACCGATGAACATCGGCCAAGCGGCCCGCCACAGTGGCCTGAGCGCAAAGATGATCCGTTATTACGAATCCATCGGCCTGCTCAAGGCAGCCCATCGCACCGACAGCGGCTACCGGGTGTACGGCGATGACGACCTGCACACGCTGGCGTTCATCAAGCGCTCGCGGGACCTGGGGTTTTCCCTGGAAGAGGTCGGCAAGTTGCTGACCCTCTGGCAAGACCGCCAGCGGGCCAGCGCCGATGTGAAAGCGTTGGCTCGCCAGCACATCGATGAGTTGAACCAGAAGATCCGCGAGTTGGGCCAGTTGCGCGACACCTTGCAGGACCTGGTCGAGCACTGTCAGGGCGATCATCGGCCGGATTGCCCGATCCTGAAGAATCTGGAGTCGGGGTGTTGTGCCACTCCGACCAACCACCGCAACGCCCTGTAGGAGTGAGCCTGCTCGCGATAGCAATCTGCCTGACACATCAATGTTGAACGTGCCGACGCTATCGCGAGCAGGCTCACTCCTACAAAGGATTTGGGTGGCGCACAAAAAACCCGGCCGAAGCCGGGTTTTTCTTTATCCGATCACTGCATCCAGGGCGGAGGCGGTTCTTCGGTCTTGCCCGGCGGAGCATCGTCCGCCGCGCGTACGGCTTGCTTGCGCTCTTCATCCAGGCGCGCGGCCTCGATCTCGCGCATGATGCCGCCCACGTCCGCCAGCTCTTCCGTGTCGGCGAACTCGCCGGTCAGAACACTGGCCGGGTGCAAGGTGCCGGCCTCGTACAAGGCCCACATTTCCTTGGCGTACTTGGTCTTCTTCAACTCCGGTGCAAACCGCCCGAAGTAGGACGCCATGTTGCCCACATCCCGCTCCAGCATGCTGAACGCGTGGTTGTTGCCCGCTGCGTCCACCGCCTGCGGCAGGTCGATGATCACCGGACCGGTCGGCGTCAGCAGCACGTTGAACTCGGACAGGTCACCGTGCACCAGACCGGTACACAGCATCAGCACGATCTGGGAAATCAGAAACGCGTGATACTCCCGGGCCTGGTCCGGCTCCAGCACCACATCGTTCAGGCGCGGAGCGGCATCACCGTACTCATCGGCCACCAGTTCCATGAGCAGCACGCCTTCGAGGAAGTCGAACGGCTTGGGCACCCGCACACCGGCACTGGCCAGACGGAACAGCGCCGCCACTTCGGCGTTCTGCCAAGCGTCCTCGGTTTCCTTGCGGCCAAACTTGGAGCCCTTGGCCATCGCACGGGCCTGACGGCTGTTGCGCACCTTACGGCCTTCCTGGTACTCGGCCGCCTGACGGAAACTGCGTTTATTCGCCTCCTTGTAGACCTTCGCGCAACGCAACTCGTTGCCGCAGCGCACCACATAAACAGCTGCTTCTTTACCACTCATGAGTGGGCGCAGCACCTCGTCGACCAGACCGTCCTCGATCAGGGGTTCAATGCGTTTTGGAGTCTTCATCAGCTTTTATTGTGGGTCCTTTATTACCAAACACGCGAAAGTCATTCGTTATACGGCAATCCACTCACGGGGGGGAGGGGTTGCCGACTTATGAACATTGCAGATGCACACAATGTACCGATTTCATCAGGTAAAACCGACGACCGCCATGGTCGTTCCAGATCATAGCCGAGCCTGCGTCACTTGTTGTGCATGGGCATTGAGGGTAATTGCGACAGAAGCTGACACCACCGCTCATACCTTCCGTAGGATTTTTCCCAACAGGCCTCAATTTCCTCCAACAACAGCCGAAGTCCTAAGTGACAAAGTGATTTGTCCGACAATCGCTGCCACAACAAAAGCGATGCCGCACTCAAGGACCCGGGTTGACCAAGAACGTTTACGGCTGCCAATAAACCGCGAGTCATCTGCACTGCGTGGGCCTACAAGAAAATCTGGAGCGCGGATGAACATCAAACAGAAGTTGACCTGGGCGTTTGCAATCATCGCCTGCCTGCCCGTGGTGCTGGTCGCCACCCTCGTTGTGCTGAACCTGCGCAGTGATGCCAGGGACGAATTCGTCGACGGCAGTGCCCGCGAGATTCGTCAGGTCAGCAACGCCATGCAATTGTTCTTTGACGGCATCAGCCAGAACGTCGATTACCTGGCCAAGCAGCCGTTGATCCGAAACTCCGACGACAGCCTCAAGACTTACATGGCCGCCAACGCCGAGAGCGTCCCTCAGGGCGAGACTGACAAAAAAGTCTTCACCCTGCTCCAGGATCTGGGCAACAGCCACCCGGCCTACGCCTATGCCATCCTCGGCACGGCGGCGGGCGGCTACGTGTCGTGGCCGGATGATCCGAAGCTGAATAACTACGACCCGCGCCAGCGCCCCTGGTACAAGGCGGCCCAGGCCAAACCGGGCAAGCCGTTCCGTACCGAGGCCTATTACTGGGCCCAGGACGACGCGACCTACGTCAGCACCGTGCGCACCATCGACAACAAGCTGGGCACCAATGGCGGCGTGGTCAGCATCGACGTGACGCTCAAGCAGCTCACCGAAATCGTCAAACAGATCAAGCTCGGTGAAACCGGCTACCTGATGCTGCTGGAAAACACCGGCATGGTCCTGGTGGATCCGAAACAACCGGAACACAACTTCAAACCGCTGAACAGCCTTGGCGACGGCTACGCGCAACTGGCCAAGGCCGGCAAAGGCCTGGTGGAAGTGGAGCTGAACGGCGAGCACTACATGGCCAACGTCTGGCCATCGGAACAACTGGGCTGGACCTTCATCGGCCTGATCAAACAGGACGACGTGATGAGTTCCGCGACCCAGTTGACCTGGTTGATCGCCATCATCGCCGCCGTCCTGGCTGTCATCTTCGCCGTCGTCGGCGCCAGTTTTGCCAGCCTCATCGTGCGCCCGATCCGCAGCGTGGCCAGCGGCCTGGAAGGCATCGCCCAGGGCGAAGGCGACCTGACCCAGAACCTGCAAATCCGTGGCAATGATGAAACCGCGCAACTGGCCAACTGGTTCAACCAGTTCCTGACCGCGATTCGCAACCTGATCCAGAACATCGGCGGCGCGGCGGGCAAAATCCTCGCCACGTCCAGGAGTTCGACCCAGGTCTCCAGCGACATGGCCGAAGCCGCCGGACGCCAGCGTGAAGCGGTGGACATGGTCTCCACGGCGTTCCACGAAATGGTCGCCACCGCCAACGAAGTCGCGCGCTCTTGCAGCCATGCGGCGGAGTCTGCCGACAGTGGCCAGCGCCAGGCTCGCGAAGGTCAGCAGCAGATCGATGCGGCGGTGAACAGCGTTGATCGCCTGAGCCAGGAAATCGAACAGTCGGCCCAGTCGATGCAACAGCTCGAACGCGACAGCAACGACATTCAGTCGATCCTGGGGACCATCCGCTCGATCGCCGAACAGACCAACCTGCTGGCGCTGAACGCCGCGATCGAAGCGGCCCGGGCTGGTGAACAAGGTCGCGGCTTTGCCGTGGTGGCTGACGAAGTGCGGGCCCTGGCCAAGCGCACGGCCGACTCCACGGCGGAAATCGACGGACTGCTGGGCAACCTGGCCAAACGCACCAGCCAGGTGACCCAACAGATGCACGCCAGCCTGGAAGTGTCCCAGCAATCGGTGACGCGCATCGGCGAGGCGCGCAACAGCTTCGGGCAGATCCGCGAGTCGGTGGACGTGATCCGCGACATGAACACCCAGATCGCCACGGCGGCGGAACAACAGCATCAAGTGGCCGAAGACATCAACCGGCACATCAGCCAGATCCATGGCGATGCGCAGCTAGTGGCGGAACTGGCCAACTCGGCGCGCCTGGATTCCCAGAGCCTGGCCGGGTTGTCCAATGAGCTGGACGGGTTGGTGCGCAGGTTCCGTACATAAGCGAACCGATCAACTGTGGCGAGGGGGCTTGTCGGAACGCCGCACCGCCCCGTTCGGTTGCGAAGCAGCCGTAAAGCGATCAACGTAGTGTGCCTGAGAAAAAGCGGTCGCTGATTTTACGACCGCTTCGCGCTCGAACGGGGCGGTGCGGCGTTCCGACAAGCCCCCTCGCCACAGGGATACTCAGTGTACTGGCCCCCGGAGCTAAACACTCAGCGCTCGATAATGGCGGTCACGCCCTGCCCGCCCGCCGCGCAGATCGATATCAGTCCCCGCCCCTTGCCCGCTGCATCCAGCAACTTCGCCAGGTTGGCGACGATACGCCCGCCCGTGGCGGCAAACGGATGCCCCGCTGCCAATGAACTGCCCTTGACGTTGAGCCTGCTGCGGTCGATCGAGCCCAGCGCCGCATCGAGCCCGAGACGGGTTTTGCAGTACTCCGGATCCTCCCAGGCCTTCAAAGTGCACAGCACTTGCGCGGCGAAGGCTTCGTGGATTTCGTAGTAGTCGAAGTCCTGCAAGGTCAGGCCATTGCGCGCCAGCAAACGCGGCACGGCGTAGACCGGTGCCATCAACAAGCCTTCGGCGCCGTTGACGAAATCCACCGCCGCCGCCTCGCCGTCACGCCAGTAGGCCAGGATCGGTAACCCGCGTGCCTTGGCCCATTCCTCGCTGCCCAGCAGCACCAGTGACGCACCATCGGTCAGCGGCGTGGAGTTGCCGGCGGTCAGAGTGCCCCTGGCGCTTTTCTCATAGGCCGGCTTGAGCGCGGCGAGCTTTTCCAGCGTCGAATCCGGGCGAAGGTTGTTGTCGCGGATCAGGCCCAGGAACGGCGTCATCAGGTCGTTGTGCCAGCCCTCAGCGTAGGACGCGGCCAGTTTCTGGTGGCTCTCAAGCGCCAATTGATCCTGTGCCTGGCGAGGGATGTTCCAGGTCTGGGCCATCAGCTCGCAATGTTGGCCCATGGACAACCCGGTACGCGGCTCGCCGTTGCGCGGGAACTCGGGGATCAGATGCCTGGGGCGCAGCCGCAGGAATGTTTTCAGTTTATCGCCGGTGGTTTTCGCGCGGTTGGCTTGCAGGAGGATTTTGCGCAGCCCCTCGCTGACGCTGATCGGCGCATCCGAAGTGGTGTCCACGCCACCGGCGATGCCGCAGTCGATCTGGCCCAGGGCAATCTTGTTCGCCACCAGCAACGCCGCTTCCAGCCCGGTGCCGCACGCCTGCTGGATGTCATAGGCCGGGGTGGCGGGCGACAGCCGCGAACCCAGTACGCACTCGCGCGTGAGGTTCATGTCCCGCGACAACTTGAGCACCGCCCCGGCGACCACTTCGCCGATGCGCTGGCCGTGCAGGTTGTAACGTTCGATCAGGCCTTCGAGGGCGGCGGTGAGCATCACCTGGTTACTGGCCGTGGCGTAGGGGCCGTTGGAGCGGGCGAAGGGAATCCGGTTACCGCCGATGATCGCGACGCGGCGCAGTTGGGTCATGAAGAGCTCCTGACAAAAGACCTGATGTAAACACTAACCCCTGTGTGAGCGAGCCTGCTCGCGAAGAGGTCAGCACATGCAACATCGATGTTGGCTGATACACCGCCATCGTCGGAACGCCGCCCGGAGCAAGCTCGCTCCTACAATGTAACCAAGCGTAGGCCTTATCTCGTGGATCGAAAGACTGATCGCCATTCATGGTCCACACTTTGAACCCCAGCTTTCGGAGCGCGTTCCATGTCTGACCGCTATATCGACTTCGCCAATTCGTCCATCGGCCATCGCCTGGTCGGCGCCCTGGGGTTGCCGGTACCGAGCAGACTGGAGCGCTGGCAAGCGGGCCGGCTGCGACCTGTAGAAGGCGCTCTGCTGATCGGCGGCGGGCCGTTGGCGGAACACGTCAGCGCCTTTGCCAACCGCCTGACCGACGCGATCTACAGCTACGGCACCGAGCCTTCGATAGCCACGGCCTGGATTCCCGGCCACGGACCGAAACTCAAGGCCGTGGTGTTCGACGCCAGCGACCTGCTGCACACCGATCAGCTCAAGCAACTGCGCGAGTTTTTCCAGCCTCTGATGAAGAACCTCGATCACTGCGCACACCTGGTGATTCTCGGGCGTGATCCGCAAACCCTGCGTGACCCGTTTGCCGCCAGTGCCCAGCGTGCCCTGGAAGGTTTCAGCCGCTCCCTGGCCAAGGAGCTGCGCAGCGGTGGCACCCTGCAATTGATCTACGTCGGCGAAGGTGCCGAGGCGCAACTGGAAGGCCCGCTGCGGTTTTTCCTCTCACCGAAAAGCGCCTTCGTGTCCGGGCAGGTCATTCGCTTGAATCCATGCGCGACGCCAGTCGCCGACTGGACTCGCCCGCTCGCCGGGCGCAGGGCACTGGTCACCGGTGCGGCACGAGGCATTGGTGCCGCCATCGCCGAAACCCTGGCCCGCGATGGTGCCGATGTCATCCTGCTCGACGTACCGCCGGCCAAAACCGATCTCGAAGCCCTTGCCGCACGCCTCGGCGGGCGCAGCATCACCCTCGACATCTGCGCCGAAGACGCCGCAACGCAGTTGGTCGAACAACTGCCCGACGGCCTCGACATCGTGGTGCACAACGCCGGCATCACCCGGGACAAAACCCTGGCCAACATGACCCCGGAATTCTGGGACGCGGTGCTGGCGGTCAACCTCAACGCGCCGCAAGTGCTGACCAAAGCCCTGCTCGACAGCGGCACCCTGCACGACAACGGCCGGGTGATCCTGCTGGCGTCCATCAGCGGCATCGCCGGTAATCGCGGGCAAACCAATTACGCGGCGAGCAAGGCCGGGTTGATCGGTCTGGCACAAGCCTGGGCGCCGCTGCTCCACGAGCGCGGCATCAGCATCAACGCCGTGGCGCCGGGCTTCATCGAAACGCAGATGACCGCGCACATTCCCTTCGGCCTGCGCGAAGCCGGACGGCGCATGAGCTCCCTCGGCCAGGGCGGCCTGCCGCAGGACGTCGCCGAGGCCGTGGCCTGGCTCGCGCAACCGGGCACCGGCGCGTTCACCGGGCAAGCTTTGCGCGTATGTGGGCAAAGCGTTCTGGGGGCTTAAGGATGATCACCGACTGGCACACACTCAACCGCGAACCCAGCCTGCCGGGGTTGTACGCACGAGCGGCGACACGGCGAAAAATCACCGGCAGCCGCCTGCCCGATTCGGGTTTGCGTTGCTGGGTCGAAGTCGATCCCAAGCGCCTGGCGGCCTATCGCAAGGTCTGTGGTTTCGCCGACAACAGCCTGCTGCCGCCAACCTACCCGCACATCCTCGGGTTTGCCTTGCAGATGCAACTGCTCACAGCCAGGGACTTCCCGTTCCCGCTGCTGGGCCTGATTCACCTGAGCAACCGCATTCGTGTGCTGCGCCCCATGGGCGGGGTGAGTCGGGTGCGCGTCAGCGTGCAAGTGCAGAACCTGCAACCCCACACCAAAGGCGCGACGTTCGATCTGCTGACCAGCCTCGACGATCAGTTGGGACCGTTGTGGAAAGAAGAAAGCCGGATGCTCTGTCGCGGCGTCAAACTCGAGGGCGAACCGCTCGAAGAGAACCTGGTATCGAGCCTTGTCCTGAGCGAAATCGAGCACTGGAAAGCGCCTTCGGAGATCGGCCGGCAATATGCCAGGGTGTCCGGCGACTACAACCCGATTCACCTGAGCGCGGCCAGCGCCCGACTCTTCGGCTTCCCGACCGCCATCGCCCATGGCCTGTGGAACAAGGCACGCACGCTGGCTGCGCTGGCCGGGCATCTACCTGCGGCAAATGTTGAGATCGCCGTGCAGTTCAAGAAGCCGGTACGGTTGCCCAGCGAGGTGACGTTGCTGGCCAGTGCGCCCGGGCCGAGCGGGGATTTTCAATTGGTGGGTGTCGGGGAGCTGGAGCATATGGTCGGGCATTGGCGGCCGGTGGTCTGAGAAGGCTGATGTTTGTGGCGAGGGAGCGTGCTCCCAGATAATCAGGCCGGCCGATAGGCCGCCATCGCGAGCAGGCTCACTCCTACAGTTGGGCTGGGTACATTCGAAAGAAATTGGTCGGCTGTCAGTCGCCTTCGCTGGCAGGCCAGCTCCCACAGAAGAGCAAAGGCAGAGCATCCCACACCACCCCGTCGCCTCTCACCACTCATCAGGCCGAGCGTTAGCTCGCCTGCAGCTCTTGATCTTGATCCACCCGCCCCCTCGGAAGGCTGAGTGGAGGTGTTCATCCGGGGATTGGCGCGCAGCGCCGTTCGACGCAGTCGAACTCATTGCATGTAGGTCGAAGCGAAGCCGACCGGAGGGCAATGCCCCCGGATGAATACCGCAGCGAAGGAACGCCGAGCCTAAGCGAGGGGCCGTACGTAAGGGGCGAGACTTTTTGGTTCCTTTTGGGGCGTTTGCCAAAAGGGACTCGCCGTAAGGGCGAAACCGCCAGTAGCCGTTACCGCAGAAATGGATATGTACTCGATCAACCCAAACATGGTCGGCCCAGAGGCCGCCAAGTCAACCTTTGACCAGATAAACCTGCGGTTGAGGAAACAGATTATTGAGCGTCTCCAACAACCGCACGTGATAAATCGGCTTGCGAAAAAGATCCAGCACCTGCAAGCGCAACATGTCACTGACATCATCCATGCCCGCATGCCCCGACATCACAATCACCGGCAAATGCTGGCGCGACGTATGCTCGCGCAAGCGCTTGATCAACGACATGCCGCTCTCCTCCGGCATGCGTAAATCGGTGATCACCAAAGCGATATCGGGATGCCGGGTCAGGTGCTGCAGCGCGAGCTTGACCGAAGTGGCCGTAAAACAATTGAACCCCTCACCCTCCAGCAACTCCGCCAACTCAAGCAATGCGTCCTCTTCGTCATCCACCAGAAGCAGTTGTTGGCGTGGCTGTGCGTGAGCGTTCATGAGGTAACACCTGCAATGGACGAAGCGCTGACGTTAGAAACCCTGTGAAGCAACAGCAAATTGTCGACTTCCTTGTCACAGCGCCGCTTGAATCGTGTTGAACGTGGCAGTGATGGCGTTCTGAACACCTCCACTGAAACCGGCGAGCACCACCGCGACCATGGCCGCAATAATCGCGTACTCAATACCGGACGCACCCTCGGTATCCTTGGCCAGGCCCTTGTAAAAAGCGATCCCGGATTTGACCTTCTCAACAAGCTTGGAAAAAGACATGACATTTCTCCTGGACGACGACGGGTGTTGCACGGACGCAACATGATTCCCCAGTGCCAGCACCAGCATTGTCGGCATTCCCCGGCCCAACAACTGTAAATACGCATTAACACTAAAGTATTAACCGTTTCGTTGACGTCAAAAACAGGTCGTTTTATCGCAACTTTGCACTTTCGTTAGATATTGTTTCCACACTAATGGCATTTTGCTCTACCTGCGCTACGGTCAAATAGCGAAATAGTTCCATGTTCATAGCTGCCTGATTGCGAAGTTGTCTCGTTAGACCTGACGGGGTTTGCGCAGCAGGAAAGGGAGAGCCTTCATGAACAGCCGTGTCACTCTGGGCCTCGCCGGATTGTTTCTGGTCGGCGCCATCATTACCGGTTACTGGGGACTCACATTGAGTCGTCAACCGGCCCCCGAGACCGTTGCCCAATCCACCGTCAATGCACCACTCGCCATTGCACAGCTGCCAGTGTCGGCAAATGACCCGACCCGCCATCCCGTGGTCGTGCTGGTCAACGATGTCGCGCCGTATACGCCGATCACCGCCGCCGATGTCGTCCTGGAACAGTTGCACACCGCCCCGGCCGGCAGCCTGACCAGCCTCGACCAGGCGATTGGCCGTACCCCTTGGCGCGCCCTCACCGCCGGCAGCTGGCTCAACGACGAAAGCTTCGAAGCCGGCAGCAAGCTGTCACGGATGATCCGCCCAAATGAGCGCGCCCTGGCGGTTGCCATGGAAGAAGTGGTCAGTATCGGCGGGCAACTGACACCCGGTGACTATGTCGACGTGCTGCTGTTCCTGCGTATGGACACCCTCAATCCGCAGCCAACGGCCCAACTCGTGGTGCCGGCCTTGCGGGTGCTCGGGGTCGGCGAGCAGTTGGGGTTGACCAACGACGGCCAGCCTTCCAGCCCGGCGCGCAACGCCGATGAAAAACTCAAACAGGATCAATCCCGAGGCGCGGCCCGGACCGTGTTGCTCGCCGTTCCAGAACAACTGGTGAGCCGCCTGATGCTCGCGACCCAGGCCGGCGTGCTGCGCCTGGCCGTGCGTAGCGCCGATGAAAAACGCCTGGCGCGCTACTGGGCCGGTGAAAGCAGCTCTTCCGCCAACCTGGCCAATGCCAACCGCGAGTTATTGCAATTCAGCCAGCTGGCCATGACTGCGCCGCCCAAACCCGTTGCCAGCCCTGGCGCCGTATCGCGCAAAACCAGCGTGGAAGTCATTCGCGGCAACGAGATCACTCAACAAACACCCTGAGTCGAGCAAGGATACCTTTCCATGCGCAGACCTTTTACGCCACTGTTCAACGGCTTGATCCGGGCCACTTTGCTCGGCGGCCTGCCGGCGAGTGCGGTATCACGCAGCGAGTTATCGCAATGAGCCAGAACCTGAGTCAAACCTTCCTCGCGATCACGCGCAACAGCACCGACCTGGAATGGCTGCAAGGTGCCCTTGCGCCCTTGGGCCAGGTGGTCAGCGCCGGTGGTGGCAGCCTCGACGAACTGTTGGCACTGGTGGACGTGACCTGCGCCAGCCTGGTGTTCATCGGCCTGGACCGCGACCACGTGGTAACCCAAAGCGCGCTGATCGAAGGCGCGCTGGAAGCCAAACCGATGCTGGCAATCGTCGCGCTGGGCGACGGCATGGACAACCAGCTTGTGCTCAATGCGATGCGCGCCGGGGCCAGGGATTTCGTGGCCTATGGTTCACGCTCCAGTGAAGTCGCGGGGCTGGTGCGACGCCTGAGCAAACGCCTGCCCGCCATCGCGCCGAACACGCACCTGGGCCGCCTGACCGTACTGTATGGCGTGCAGAGCAGCGCCGACGGCGCATTGCTGGCCACGCACATGGCGCAAGTGGTGCAAAAAAGCGGACAGCACACGCTGCTGCTGGACCTTGGATTACCCCGGGGCGATAGCCTGGCGCTGCTGGGCCTTGAAAGCTCGTTTCATTTCGGTGATGCATTGCGCCACTTGCGACGCCTGGACGCGACGCTGATCGACAGCGCCTTCACCAGTTGCGAAGCCGGGCTGCGCATCCTCGCCTACGCCAGTGGCGATGAACCGCTTGAACACACCAGCGCCGCCGAGCTGTACATGTTGCTCAGCGCCCTGCGCCAACACTTCCAGCACATCGTGGTAAACCTCACGGGCCAACCTGACAGCGAAGCGCTGCGCACCTTCGTCAACCATTGCGACAAACTGCTGTGGTACACCGACCAGAACGTGCTCGACTGCCGCCGCAACCTCACGGTGCTCAACTTGTGGCGCGAAAAAGGCATGAAGCTCGATCACGCCAAATTGCTCGTGGACCGCTACCTGCGCAGCGTCGCACCGGACTCCGACACCCTGGGCAAAACGTTCGGCCTGGAGATCATCGCCACCCTCGCCTACAGTCCGGAAGTGCGGCTCAACGCCAAGAACCAGGGCCTGACCTTGTTCGAACTGGCCCCACGCGAAGGCCTAACCCAGAGCCTGCGCACCCTCGGCGAGTGCCTGGCCAAACATTCCGAAGGCCTGGCCAAACCCAAGACCGGCTGGTTCAACCGCTTGAGGGGCGCACAATGAGCAGTGAAAAACTCTTCGGCTCCCCCCATCGCGGCGCGGTCGGCAATACCGACCACGAAGGCCTGAAACTGGTGCTGCACCGCTACATCATCGACGCCATCGAAGAGTCGGGAAAAAACCTGCTGGAGGGCTCGCGCCAGGCGCTGTCGCAGTTCGTGATCGACAAAGTGGCCGAGTACATCGCGCGTTTGCACCTGGCGATTTCCCGCTATGAAATGGAGCGCCTGGCCGAAGAGATCGTCGACGAACTCACCGGTTTCGGCCCGTTGGAAGTACTACTGCGCGACACGGCGGTGACCGAGATTCTGGTCAACGGTCCGCACCGGGTATTTGTCGAACGCGAAGGCGTGCTGCATCTGAGTGACCTGCGCTTTATCGATTCGCACCACGTCGAACGTGTCATGCAACGGATTCTCGCGCCCCTGGGCCGGCGCCTCGATGAGTCTTCGCCGATGGTCGATGCGCGCCTGCCGGACGGCAGCCGGGTCAACGCCATCATTCCGCCGATAGCCCTCGATGGCCCCTGCCTGTCGATCCGAAAATTCCGCAAGGACATGCTCAAAAGCTCCGATCTGATGGCGATGCAAACCATCGATCACGCAATCTTCGAATTCATTCAGGAAGCCGTGGGCAAACGCTGCAACATCCTGATCAGCGGCGGCACCGGCACCGGCAAGACCACGCTGCTGAACATTCTCAGCCAGTTGATCAACCCTCAGGAACGACTGGTCACCATCGAAGACGTCGCCGAACTGCAACTGGGCCACCCTCACGTCGTGCGCCTGGAAACCCGTCCACCGAATGCCGAAGGCCATGGCGAGGTGAAAGCCAGCGACCTGATTCGCAACGCCCTGCGGATGCGCCCGGACCGGATCATCCTCGGCGAAATTCGCGGAGTCGAAGTGGTCGATGTATTGACCGCCATGAACACCGGCCACGACGGCTCGATGAGTACCGTACACGCCAACAACGCCCAGGATGCGCTGCTGCGCCTGGAGACCCTGGTGGGCTTGACTGGCCGCAGCATCGCCGAGCGCACCCTGCGGCAAATGATCTGCGCGGCGCTCGACGTGGTCATCCAGCTCACGCGCATGCCCGACGGTCGCCGCTGTGTCAGCGAAGTGGTGGAAGTCGTCGGTGTGCGCGACGACGTGTATGTCACCAACACACTGTTCCGTTTCGACCGCCACACCGGATTCGGTTTCCTGCGCGAAGCCGTAAATCCGGCTGGCGACAAATTGCGCCGGGACTCGGCGCTGTCTCCCTCGGCGTACTGAGGCCACGGCATGCTCAAACCGGCGCTGCTCATCCTCGTTTGCCTGATCTTTCTCGGCCTGGCGCTGCGCCTGCTCTATAACGGCTTGCGCCAGACCGGCAACGAACGGATTTTGGGACGCCTGAGCCAGGGGCAACCGCTGCGGGTCGTGCAGAAGCCGTCATGGGCGGGCCTTGAGCGGGCGTTCCTGCGCGCCGGACTCGGACGTCCCACCGAACGCCTGGGTCAATGGCTGGTGTTCTGGATACTCGGGGTGCTGCTGGGGATTGCCCTGGATGGCTGGATCGGCGCGCTGCTGGCGCTGCTGGTGCCTCCGGTGGTGGTACGACTGTTCGTCAGCTGGCGTTATCAGCGTCGCCTCAGTCGCATGATCGAACAGCTGCCGATGCTGCTCGACCACGCCGTGCGCAGCCTGAAGTCCGGACGGACCCTGGCCGATGCCGTGCTCGGCGCCATCGATGCGGCCGAAGACCCGCTGAAAAATGCCATGGGCCGGATTCAGCGCAATGTGCATCTGGGGGTCAGCCTGGCAGACGCCGCTTCGGACTTCGCCGAGCTGTACGAGAAAGATGAACTGCGCCTGCTCGCACTCGGTTTGAAGGTCAACCACCGTTACGGCGGCAATGCCAGTGAGCTGCTGGAAAACCTGATCAAGATGATCCGCGAACGCGAGCAAGCGGCTCGCCAGTTGAAGGCCATGACCGGCGAAACCCGTATCACTGCCGTGGTCCTTGCCTTGCTGCCGGTCTCGGTTGCTGGTTACTTTCTACTCACCAATCCGACCTACCTGCTTTCCATGTGGCACGACAGCTCAGGGCAAATCATGCTGGCGAGTGCCTTCGGATTTCAGGTGATCGGTTGCCTGGCGCTTTGGCGCATGTTGCGTAGCCTATGAATATGAAGATGCTCTTGCTGGTGAGCGCACTGCTGCTTTTCGGGGCGGCACTGTTGTTGCTCAGCGCCTTGCTGGACCAAAGCCGACGGGCACGCCAGGTGGCCCAGCGACTGGATGGCAAGGCGCCGGGTGATAGCCACTTCAGCCAACTGCTGCAAGCCCTGGGCGCCAGCCGCCTGGGGCAGCAGTCGGTCAAAATGGACAACGAAACCCAGGCCCTGCTCAACCGACTGGGCTGGCGTAGCGTACGCCAACGCTCCTTGTTCGCCGCCTTGCAGGTGGGCGTGCCGGTGTTGGCGCTGTCCTTGTGCCTGCTGATCCAGGGGCTGTTCTACCCGAATGTGGAGAACCACTGGATCGCCCCGATGCTCGCCACCAGCGCCGGCTATCTGTTGCCCAAACGCTGGCTGGCCGCCGCCGCACAACGTCGGCAAAAACAACTGGCCACCGAAACCTCAACCTTCATTGCGCTGCTGCGCACCCTGTTCGAATCGGGCATGGCGGTGGAGCAATCCCTGCGTGTGCTGAGCCAAGAGGGCAGGCAATTGCTGCCCGCCCTGACCCATGAACTGCGCCTGATTCTGACCCGCGTCGATTCCGGCCTGGAACTGGGCGAAGAGTTGAACAAGACCACCCGCTTGCTTGCAGTAGACGAGTTCACCGACACCTGCGTGATCCTTCAACAATTGATCCATCAGGGGGGCGGCGCGATGAAGTCCTTGATGGCGCTCAAACAGTTGCTCGACGACCGGCGCCTGACGCGCCTGCAGGAATACATCTCCAAGATGTCCGCCAAAATGTCCGTCGTGATGATGCTGTTTCTCTTCCCTGCGTTATTGATCGTCCTGGCCGGCCCGGGCTTCACGGCTCTGGCCCGGTCCTTTGGCCACTAATCCTGCGGATCGAGATTATCCAGCGCCCGATTCACCGCCAGCTCACCCAGCATGATCACCTGCGCAATCCCCAGCATCGTATTGCGCTGCGAACCCTGCAGAAACCCCGCGAAATCACTCGCCATCACACTCGCCGACGCCAGTGATTCACAGGCGTGGGCCAGCAGGGTTTCGGTGTCGATATTCGGGGCGATGACAAACATCGTGCCGGGCTTGTGGGGGGCAGGTTGCCTGGGGGGATTGAGGTAGTGATCGAGGGCGCGGTCGGCGGCTTCGTGGAGTTTGTT
>NZ_JAGYGI010000038.1:0-38498 GCF_019947365.1 Pseudomonas sp. GL-R-26
GGTGTGTTCAGGTCGTAGTTGGGTGTGTCGTCACTGAACGGAATCGGTGGAAACAGCAGCCAGCCGCCATCCTTCTTGATCAGTTTCTGCACGTAGTCGCTGCGGTAGTCGGCCTGGAACGGCAGTTGCCCGCCGAACGCCTGTTCGGTGTGGCGCTTGAAGACCGGGAAGTACCACTGGCCCTGATAGCTGACCACGAGCGGTTTGTCGTTGGCGATCAGTTCGCCGCCCAGGGTCATCAGGAACAGGCCGACAAACAGCCAGAGCGACCACCAGCCCCGACGGTTTTTCTTGAAGCGCTCGAAGCGGCGACGCGCCAGCGGTGAAAGCTTGAGCATCAGGCGTTCCTCGCGGCGAAGTCGATACGCGGGTCGACCAGGGTGTAGCAGAGGTCGCCGACCAGTTTTATCAGAAGGCCGAACAGGGTGAAGATAAACAGCGAGCCGAACACCACCGGATAGTCCCGGGATACTGCCGCTTCGTAGCTCATGCGACCCAGGCCGTCGAGGGAGAAGATCACCTCGATCAGCAGGGAGCCGGCAAAAAACACGCTGATGAACGCTTGGGGAATGCCCGACACCACCAGCAGCATGGCGTTGCGGAACACGTGTCCATAGAGCACCCGTCGCTCACTCAAGCCCTTGGCCCGGGCAGTGACCACGTACTGGCGGGTGATCTCATTGAGGAACGAGTTCTTGGTCAGGATGGTCAGTGTGGCGAAGCCGCCGATCACCAGCGAGGTCACCGGCAACACCAGGTGCCAGAAGTAGTCGGCCACCTTGCCAAGGGTCGACAGCGATTCGAAGTTGTCCGAGACCAACCCGCGAACCGGAAACCAGTTCAGCGAAGTGCCGCCGGCAAAGACCACGATCAGGAACATCGCGAACAGGAACGCCGGCATGGCATAACCGATGATGATCGCGGTACTGCTCCAGATGTCGAAATGGCTGCCATGGTGCACCGCCTTGCGGATGCCCAGGGGAATCGACACCAGGTAAGTGATCAGCGTCGCCCAGAGTCCGAGGGAAATGGTCACGGGCATTTTTTCGAGGATCAGGTCAGTGACGGTGGCACCGCGGAAGAAACTCTTGCCGAAGTCCAGGCGCGCGTAGCTGGTGAGCATCAGCCAGAGGCGTTCGTGTGCCGGTTTGTCGAAGCCGTACTGTTTTTCAATGTCCTTGATCAGCTGCGGATCAAGCCCGCGACTGGCCCGGGACTTGCCGCTCATGGCTTCGCCGGAACCGCCGCCAACCGCGGCGCCGCCAATGCCTTGCAGGTGCGCGATGGCCTGTTCGACCGGCCCGCCTGGCGCGGCCTGGACGATGACAAAGTTGACCAGGAGAATGATCACCAGCGTCGGAATGATCAGCAGCAGGCGCCGCAATATGTAAGCCCACATCAGTGCGGCCCTCCGGGTTTGCCTCGGCTGATACGCTCGGCCGTCATCTGTTGGTTGGTCAATGGCGTGGTACTCATCTCCCACCAGCTCTCGATGGCTTCGTCATTGCTCGCTTGCACGTTCGGGATACCGAAGCGGTTCCACCACACCGTCGAGGTGCCCGGCGGGTAATAGTTGGGAATCCAGTAGTAATTCCATTGCAGCACCCGGTCCAGGGCATGGGCGTAATGCAGCATGTCAGCCTGGGTATTGGCGCGGATCAGCCCGGTGATCAGGGTGTCCACCGCCGGGTTCTTCAACACCATGTAGTTGTTGGAACCAGGGTCAGTGGCCGCCGCCGAACCGAAGTAATTGACCAGTTCGCCCCCCGGGGAGGTGGTGACCGGGTAGCCGGTGACGATCATGTCGTAGTCGCGGCTCATCAGGCGATTGACGTACTGGGACGAGTCGATGCGGCGGATGTTCAGGTCGATGCCGATCTGTTTCAACGTGCGTTTATAGGGCAGCAGCAGACGGTCCATGCCGTTCTGGCTGACCAGGAAGGTGAAGCTCAGCGGCTCGCCGTCGGCATTGACCAGTTGGTCGCCATCGGGTTTCCAGCCGGCCTGTTCGAGCAAGTCCAGGGCTTGCAGCTGCTTGTCGCGAATCACGCCACTGCCGTCGGTCTTCGGTGCCTCGAACACCTGGGTGAAGACTTCGTCGGGAATCTGCCCGCGCAGCGGTTCGAGAATCGCCAGCTCACCGGCATCCGGCAATTGCCGGGCCGCGAGGTCGGTGTTGGAGAAGAAGCTCTGCTGGCGGATGTACATATCACGCATCATCTGCCGGTTGCTCCACTCGAAGTCCCACAGCATCACCAGTGCCTGACGCACGCGGCGATCCTGGAACATGGGCTTTTGCAGATTGAACACAAAACCCTGGGCCGGCTGCGGTGCCTCGGTGGCGAGGTGGGCTTTTTGCAGGCGACCATCGCTCAGGGCCGGGCTTTCGTAGCCGATGGAGTAAGCGGTGGCGGAAAATTCGCGATTGTAGTCAAAGGCGCCGCCGCGCAACACCTGGCGCGCCACGTCGGTATCGCCGAAGTACTCGATGCTGAAATGATCGAAGTTGTACAGGCCACGACTGACCGGCAGGTCCTTGCCCCACCAGTCGGGATTGCGCTCGAAGGTGATGCTGCGCCCCGAATCGATCTTGCCGACTTTATAGGGGCCGCTGCCCAAGGGCGCTTCATAGCCGCCGCCACCGGCGAAATCGCGGCTCTTCCACCAGTGTTCGGGAAACACCGGCAAGGTCGCGATATCCAGGGGCAGGGTGCGATTTTCGTTGTTCTTGAATTCAAAACGGATAGTCAGTGGCGATTCCACTTCGACGCTTTTGACGTCGGCGAACTGGGTACGGTAGCGCAGGCTGCCCTGGGTCATCAGCAGGTCGAAGGTGTAGCGCACGTCCTGGGCGGTAATCGGTTTGCCATCGGCAAAACACGCCTTGGGGTTGAGGTAAAAGCGCAGGGACAGGCCGTCCTCGGAGCGCTCCATCTTCTCAGCCACCAGACCGTACACGGTGTAAGGCTCGTCCAACGAGCGCTGGGCCAGCGGCGAATAGAGCAAGCCGTCTATCTGTGTAACGCCGATGCCTTTGTCGATGTAAGGCAAGACATGGTCGAACTGACCGATTTCGATCGCCGAGCGCCGCATCGTGCCACCCTTGGGAGCCTGCGGGTTGGTGTAGGCAAAATGACTGAAGCCAGCAGGGTATTTCGCCGGTTCGCCGTACACAGTCATTGCCGGTTGCGGTGCCGCATTCACACCCGAGACACCCATCAGCAGGGCCGCGGCCGTGAACAGCAAGGTAGGGAAAGCCAGTCGCATTGTCAGCCTTAGAGCCGGGTGGTCGTTAACGACAATTTGTACGCTAGCGGCGCGTCCCTCGCCAGCCGTATTGCGCGTCACAAACACAACGGCCCACCAATAGGCGGGCCGTCGTGTGAATAGCTCAGGCGTCGATCAGTCCTGACGGCTGGTCACTTCCAACAGGTGGAAACCGAACTGGGTCTTGACCGGGCCCTGGACCACATTGATCGGTGCGCTGAAGACCACGGTGTCGAATTCCTTGACCATCTGGCCCGGACCGAACGAACCCAGGTCACCGCCCTGACGGCTGGATGGGCAAGTGGAGTTTGCCTTGGCAACTTCGGCGAAATCGGCGCCAGCCTCGATTTGGGCCTTGAGTTCGTTGCACTTGGCTTCGGAGGCAACAAGGATGTGACGGGCAGTGGCTTTAGCCATGGGGAAATACTCCTTTCAATACTCGATAAAGTGCTGAGCCTACCGGATTCAGTGAGCGATTTCTCCTCAAAGTTCCGTTCCGCGCGGGATCCACGGCAGGTGGCACCTCAAAGGCCGGCGTCCCTCAAACGCCTGGCATGCTGGACATACAGATCAATCGGGTCGACACCTGTGCGCAGCTGGCCGGTCGGCTGGCCAATGGAGTCCAGATGATCCAGCGCATAGTCGGACCGGATAACCGTGCCCAGGTGGGAACTGAAGCGACCGACCAGACCGTCGTTCTCGCTTTCCGTGACGAAGTAACCGGAAAGGGCCCGGCAAAAGGCGTTGAGCGGATCGAGCGCGTAGAGCCCTTCTTCGAGAACATTCGACGCCAGCACGCCACCCCACGAGTAGTAACGAACACCGTTGACCTGTTCGCAGCCCTTGCCGCCCCAGGTGGTGGGCAGTCCTTGCGGGTATTTGTCGTTGAATGCGCCTACGCCTTCGGTGGTCAGCGCATTGAGGGCGGCAATGGCGTTTCGCGGTTGATACCGATTGTCGCTCAAGGTCGCGAGGAAGTCGGCGAACAGGGTCACCACCGTCTCGGCCACATGTTCCGGCAGGCAGCCCGGCGTCAATGCCTTGCGCAGGAAATCGGCCAGTTCCGAACCATGGTTCGGCCCGCTGACGGAGGTGACCGACGCCACGCTGTGTGGCGCAATCGCTGCGGCATAACGTGCGGTCAGTGCGCCCTGGCTATGGCCTATGAGGTTGACTTTGCGTGCACCGGTTCCTTCCAGTACCCGCTCGATCTGTGCGAGCAATTGGTCTCCGCGTATCTCGTTGTCATGGATGGCCGACAAGTGGGGGACGAACACCCGGGCTCCGGCGTTCCTCAGCGCCTGCCTGACGTCGTGAAAGAGCTCGAACTTGCCGATTTTTTCGAAACCGAAAAGGCCGTGGACCAGCAGTATTGGGTAACGAGTGCTTGCATTCCTTTGCATGTTCATACCTTTACGCAGAAGTTCATTGGGACTGCATGGCGCTTCACTCTAAAACACTCGAGGTTGGCGCGATGTATGAAAAGTCCGCCGAAATTTGCGGAAAACGGAATAGAACAAGTGCGAATGCTCAAGAGTGGCTGAAGCCTTTGTCGGAATAGTTCGAGGACTTTTCGCGGCAATCAGCTTGCTGCTGATCAAAGACCTACTTTGCATGTATCGATTTTCCGAGCGGGCCGGAGTGAGAGGCCGACATCACGACTGTTCGTCATGCGGTTAAATAGTCTTCAAGAGCCGGCCTGCTGTCCGGCGTTTATTCCAGGGAATGGAGCGAATGAATGACTGTTTATGAACCCGACACCTTGAATCTCGCGCAGCAACCATTACCACCTCCCATGCTTGAGCAGGCGCAAAACGGCGTTCTGAATCCCTCTGACAAAAAAGCCGTGATCAGGGTCCTGCCTTATCCCGGCATGACCTGCGGCGACAAATTGTTGTTGAGTTGGGCGGGGCTGGATGCCGATGGCCTCGCCTGCAATCACCAGGTGGCGCGTTTTGTCAGTGAGGACCGGGTCGGCGAGGACATAATCTTTGCCGTAGGTAGCGCACATATCGCGGCGCTTGAGGGTGGTTCACTGGAAATCGGTTACTCACTCACGAGCACCCGATTGGCCGAGCCCGTGCATTCCCAAAGGTTGCAACTGAGTGTCGGAGATGTGCAATCGGACCTGTTGCCCGCGACGGTGAACGATGCGGTGGGCAGAACGCTTGATCCGGATTGGGTGAAGGAAGGGGCGATCGTTACGATCAAGCCCTATGCGCGCATGGCGGCGGGCGACTTGGTGCTACTGACCTGGGCGGGCGTTTCGGTCGAAGCAAGTTTCAGTGATGCACTCAAGGTCGAGTCGTTCGCTGTGGGGGACGAACTGTCGTTTTGGGTCAGTCCGGAGTGCATTACGCTCAATCTGGGCTCCTCGGTGTCCGTCGACTATTGCGTCAAGCAGGCAGGGCAGGGGCCTCGTTATTCTGAAGTAACGGCACTGATGATTGGCATCCTGGAGCGGCGACCACTGCGAGCACCCACTGTACTGGAAGCCAACGAAGGTTGGGTGGACCTGCAAGATGCGCAGGATGGCGTGACCGTCATCATCGAAAACGCCAGCGCTGAAAAAGGAGAACGGATCTACCTGACATGCGACGGGGAGAAATTCAATCACGGTGACGACCGCGAAATAACCCGGGACACCGCGGGCGAACCGTTGGTGTTCATCGTTCCCTACCCGTTCTGGAGAGAGCATCGAGATTCCGCGATCCGTGTTTCCTATTCAGTCGAGCGCCTTGACGGCACCCGCCAGCAATCGGGGGTGACACTGGTTCAGGTGCAGTCCCTGATGGGACATTGATTGTCATTTGCCCTCCAGTCTTACCATGAAGGCCGGAGGGCGCACAGATTATCAGGCGTTGTTTGAGGCTCGCAGGCGATCTGCCGCTTCAAGCAACAGTTGTTCTGTATCGGCCCAACCGAGGCAACCATCGGTCACCGACACACCGTATTGCAATGACGAGCCCAGCGACTGGCAGCCTTCGAACAAATGGCTCTCGATCATCATGCCGATCAGCGAACGATCACCTTGCAGACGCTGTTCAAGTACCTCCTGGAACACGGCTGGCTGGCGCAGCGGGTCTTTGCCGCTGTTGGCGTGACTGCAATCGACCATGATTCGAGCCGGAATCCTGAGCCTGGTCAGGTCGCTGTTCACCTGGGCAATGCTGGCGCTGTCGTAGTTCGGCCCGCGATGGCCGCCGCGCAATACCAGGTGGGTGTCCGCATTGCCCATGGTTTGGATGATCGCCGGATGTCCCTGGCTATCGACACCGAAATGGCGATGGGGATGGGCGGCGGAGCGCATGGCGTCGCTGGCGACGCCGACACCGCCGTCAGTCCCGTTTTTGAACCCTACCGGCATGCCCAGGCCGCTGGCCATTTCCCGGTGGATCTGCGACTCCGTGGTCCGGGCGCCAATCGCCACCCAGCTCAACAGATCGTCGAGGTAGCCGGCCGCCATCGGTTGCAACAGTTCAGTGGCAACGGGCAAACCCAGGCGAAGCATTTCGCGCATCAGTTCGCGGGACAGCGTCAGGCCGGCGGCCATGTCATCGCTGCCATCGAGGTGCGGGTCGTAGGCAAGGCCTTTCCAGCCAACCGTGGTACGGGGTTTTTCGACGTACGCGCGCATCACCAGCAGCATTTCGTCGCTGACTTCGGCGGAGAGGCGGGCAAGGTTGCCGGCGTATTCGAGAGCTGATTTCGGATCGTGTATCGAGCAGGGGCCGACGATGACCAGCAGGCGGGAATCTTCACCGTTGAGGATCGCGCGAACCGCCTGACGGTGGGCGGTGACTTGCCGGGTCAGGGCGTTGCTGAGGGGCAATTGCTGTTTGAGATGCAATGAGCTGGGCAGGCGCAGGGTCAGCGCTTCATTGGCAGGGCTCAAGGTGGACAGCGGCAGTGCAGAGACGGACGAGTTCATATTCAAGGCTTCCTGGGCTGGTGGCGGGTTCGTGCCCGCGCGCTCGGCCCTACTGGGGTGTTCGACAATTGGCCGGATTGGCTGCGTGTGTGTGCTTGCCACCTGTGGGTGACCGATCGGAGGCGGCAGGCTGTCCCGAGCGGAGGGTGGTAAATCGCCAGGCGGTAAAACTGTCGTAACGGTAATAAGTGGCGTAGTTCATGTTTTGAATCCTCTGAATGTCTGGTGTGTCGCTAAAAGTCTTGGGGCTGAAAAAACAAAACCCCCGGTCGGGAGGCCGACCGGGGGTTGAGAATTCTCTGGTGGCGACCCGTTTAAAGTGGGCGCCGTGTGGGTATCAGGCGCGCCAGTGGCTAAACCAATACCCAAAATAAAAACTGACCGGAGCACAACCGTCGTTCACCCGGGCAGCCGCAACCGAGCGCAGGGCGCTGGCGGTACGAAGCTGTAAGAGGGTGTTGAACATGGTCTGTCTCCGATGGATGGGTCGAGCTTACTAGACGCGGGTACGCAGATTCAATCAGAAAATGCTATCGGCCAACGATGGCACTTTCTATCGCCTGAGTGCCCCGAAGGTTGTGACACACTCTGCGCTTCAACAAACATATCGTCACAAGGACGCATCATGACGGCACTGACCCTCGCCGCCGCGCAATCGATCTCCATCGCCGGAGATCTCGCCGGCAACATCGCCAGACATCAACGTTTCTTGCAGGTGGCTGCGGAGCAGGGCGTGCAATTGCTGGTGTTCCCTGAATTGTCGCTGACCGGATATGAGCGGGGGCTTGCGGCGCAATTGGCTGTTGCGCCGGACGCAGCCGTACTGCAACCGCTGCGTGATTTTGCCAAGGAGGTCGGCGTGACGGCCGTCGTCGGCATGCCGATTCGGCTGACGGACACATCGCCGGTGCTGATTGGCGCGATGATACTCGGCGCCGATGGTTCTCTCGCGGTCTACAGCAAGCAACATCTGCATCCGGGGGAGGAGGTGGTATTTGCGCCGGGAGCGGGAGGCGAGCCTCTGACAATCGGCGTGGATACTATTGCGTTGGCCGTGTGCGCGGATTTCAACCATGCCGATCATGCGGCCCTGGCCGCACTGAAAGGCGCTGGCATATATGCCGCGGGTGTGCTGGTCACGGAAAAAGGCTACGACCCGGATACCGCCTTGTTGCAGGGCTACGCCGCTGGCCATTCAATGGTGGTGTTGATGGCCAACCATGGCGGTGCAACGGGTGGTTGGGAGTCGGCAGGACGGAGCGCAGTGTGGGCGTCGGACGGTTCGCTGATTGCGGCCGCCTCCGGTACTGGCAACCTGATGGTGGTTGCCCGGCGCAATCCCGCGGGCTGGACCGGGGAGGTATTGGCGGTGGAACTGGAATGATGGAACGCCAATGGCGTCCGGCAACACCGGATGACCTCGAATTCGCCCGCGAACTGACCTGTAGAGGCATGCTGCGCTACTACATTGAGCATGACCTGTTGTGGCAGGACGAAGCGTTTGACGTGGCCTGGGCCGGGCGCGACAACCGCGTGATTGCATGGGGCGACAAAGTGCTGGGTTATGTCAGCCTGAGCCGTGATGCCAGAGCCTTGTATATCCGCGAATTGCATATCGTCGAAGCGTTTCGTGGGCAGGGCGCCGGATCCTGGGCGATCGATCAGGTATTGGCTCTGGCGCGCCAGGAACGGCGCTCGGCGTTACGCCTGACGGTTTTCGAAAACAACCCGGCGCAAGCGTTGTACGAGCTCAAGGGATTAAGGGTGGTGGGCAAGGACGAATGTTTCCTGAGGATGCAACTGGATATCCCCGGCCTGGATTGCTGCGACACGCTTGCGACAAGCCTTTCAAGATGAATTGAAACTTTTAATCTGACGCTTTCCGCTAGGTCTGCCAGATGCTTTTTGCTAAGGTGTCTGGCAAACCAATAAGACCATATCGCGAGGTGTCTGCTTGATTAGGGTGCTAGTAGTCGATGACCATGATCTCGTTCGTACAGGCATTACACGAATGCTGGCTGACATCGATGGCCTGCAAGTAGTCGGCCAGGCCGAGTCGGGTGAGGAATCCCTGCTCAAGGCGCGTGAGCTGAAACCCGATGTGGTGCTGATGGACGTCAAGATGCCGGGTATCGGCGGTCTTGAAGCCACTCGCAAATTATTGCGCAGTCATCCGGATATCAAGGTCGTCGCGGTGACCGTGTGTGAAGAGGACCCGTTTCCTACTCGGCTGTTGCAGGCCGGTGCGGCCGGGTACCTGACCAAGGGGGCAGGTTTGCCGGAAATGGTCCAGGCCATCCGCCTGGTGTTTGCCGGGCAACGCTACATCAGCCCGCAAATTGCCCAGCAACTGGCGATCAAGTCCTTCCAGCCCACCAACGATTCGCCTTTCGATGCCTTGTCGGAACGGGAAATCCAGATCGCGCTGATGATCGTTGGCTGCCAGAAAGTGCAGATCATTTCCGACAAATTGTGCCTGTCCCCGAAAACCGTGAACACCTACCGTTACCGCATCTTCGAAAAGCTTTCGATCAGCAGTGATGTCGAGTTGACGCTGTTGGCGGTTCGTCATGGCATGGTCGACGCCAGCCTCTGAAAATGAACGACACCTTTGATCCTAGCGCCTTTCTGTCGACCGTTAGCGGGCGCCCCGGCGTGTACCGCATGTTCGACAGCGAAGCGCGGTTGCTCTATGTCGGCAAGGCGAAGAACCTCAAGAATCGCCTGTCGAGTTACTTTCGCAAGACCGGGCTTGCCCCCAAGACCGCCGCGCTGGTAGCGCGTATCGCCCAGGTCGAGACGACGATCACCGCCAACGAAACTGAAGCCTTGCTGCTTGAGCAGACGCTGATCAAGGAATGGCGCCCGCCCTACAACATCCTGCTGCGCGACGATAAATCCTACCCCTACGTCTTTCTCTCCGACGGAGAGTTTCCGCGCCTGAGCATTCATCGCGGCGCGAAAAAGGCCAAAGGCAAATACTTCGGGCCTTACCCGAGCGCCGGTGCGATCCGCGAAAGCCTGAGCCTGCTGCAAAAGACGTTTTTCGTTCGCCAATGCGAAGACAGTTATTACAAGAACCGCACGCGCCCTTGCCTGCAATACCAGATCAAACGCTGCAAGGCGCCCTGTGTCGGGCTGGTGGAACCCCAGGTGTACGCCGAGGATGTACGCCATTCGGTGATGTTTCTTGAAGGGCGCAGCAATGCACTGACTGACGAGTTGTCCGCCGGGATGGAAGAGGCGGCGATCAATCTCGAATTCGAGCGAGCAGCCGAGTTGCGGGACCAGATTGCGTTACTGCGCCGGGTCCAGGATCAACAGAGCATGGAAGGCGGGACTGGGGACGTCGACGTGATTGCCGCCTTCGTCAATCCGGGCGGCGCCTGTGTTCACCTGATCAGTGTGCGGGGCGGGCGGGTACTGGGCAGCAAGAACTTCTTCCCTCAGGTCGGTATTGAAGAAGACGTTTCTGAAGTCATGGCCGCGTTTCTCGGTCAGTACTTCATCAGCAGTCCTGAACGCGACTTGCCCAGCGAACTGATCGTCAATGTGGTCCACGATGACTTTCCCACACTGATCGCCGCCATCGACGAGCTGCGCGGTCGTGAACTGACCATCAGCCATCGCGTGCGGGGTACGCGGGCGCGCTGGCAGCAATTGGCGGTGACCAATGCCGAGCAGGCACTGAGTGCGCGCCTGGCGAATCGTCAGCACATTACGGCGCGCTTCGATGCGCTGGCCGAGGTGCTGAAGCTCGATGAGCCTCCGCAGCGCCTTGAGTGCTACGACATCAGCCACTCCAGTGGCGAGGCGACGGTGGCGTCCTGCGTGGTCTTCGGCCCCGAAGGTCCGATCAAGGCCGATTACCGCCGGTACAACATCGAGGGCGTTACGCCCGGCGATGATTACGCGGCGATGCACCAGGCGCTGACCCGACGCTTCAGCAAACTGAAGGACGGGGAGGGCAAGCTGCCGGATATCCTGCTGGTGGATGGCGGTAAAGGTCAGTTGTCCATGGCCCGCGACGTGCTCGATGAATTGTCCGTACCTGACCTGATTCTGCTGGGCGTGGCAAAAGGCGCGACGCGAAAGGCCGGTTTCGAAACCCTGTACCTGAACGACGCTGCACATGAATTCACGTTGCGCGGCGATTCTCCCGCGCTGCACCTGATCCAGCAGATTCGCGACGAAGCCCACCGGTTTGCCATTACCGGGCACCGCGCCCGGCGTGGAAAAACCCGTCGGACGTCTACACTGGAAGGCGTCGCCGGCGTAGGACCCACACGTCGGCGTGATTTGTTGAAACATTTTGGTGGATTGCAGGAGCTGTCTCGTGCAAGCATCGAAGAAATTGCCAAAGCCCCCGGGATCAGTAAAAAGCTCGCAGAGTTGATTTATGCAAATCTGCACAGCGAGTAGAATGCCCCCTCACCTCGTAGCCAGTTGTGCCGATGAATATCCCTAATCTGATTACCGTTCTACGCGTTCTGCTCATACCGATCTTCATTTTGCTGTTCTACCTGCCTTACCAGTGGAGCTACATGGCCTCCGCCTCGGTCTTCGCATTCGCTGCCGCGACCGACTGGCTGGACGGGTACCTGGCCCGCCGCCTGGAACAAAGCACACCGTTCGGGGCTTTCCTCGATCCGGTTGCCGACAAGCTGATGGTAGCGGTTGCATTGGTCCTGTTGGTGCAGGAACACGGCAACCTGTGGCTCACGCTGCCAGCTGCCGTGATCATCGGTCGCGAGATTGTCGTCTCGGCACTGCGCGAATGGATGGCCGAACTGGGCGCTCGTGCCCACGTTGCCGTATCGAACCTGGGCAAATGGAAAACCGCCGCGCAAATGCTGGCGCTGGTGATCCTGCTGGCCAATCCCAAGGATTTCAGTTTCTGGGTCTTGCTGGGCTACACCTTGCTGATGGTGTCGGCCGGCCTGACTTTGTGGTCGATGGTCCAGTACCTGCGGGCTGCCTGGCCACATCTGAAGACCGACGTTGAAAAGAAATAAAACTTTTTTGAATCAAGGGGTTGACGGGGCTTCTGGATTCTATAGAATGCGCCACACCAAGACGCGGGAATAGCTCAGTTGGTAGAGCACGACCTTGCCAAGGTCGGGGTCGCGAGTTCGAGTCTCGTTTCCCGCTCCAAGTTTGTACGCATTTGATGTCGCGCTACTGACAGCAAATGTTTTGAGGCCGAGTAGCAAAATGGTTATGCAGCGGATTGCAAATCCGCCTACGCCGGTTCGATTCCGACCTCGGCCTCCACTAATAAACAAGCTCCGTAGATCTATGATTTACGGAGCTTTTTTATTTGCAATAGCCTGCAAGATTTAGTCTTGAAAAGGGTATTTGCGAACTTGCTTCACCGGGGCGGGATGTATATATTTCCACCTCTGCTGCACAAGCGTCAGATCTGCCAGATCGTTATCTGGCAAAACCTGGACGCTTCACCGCGCTACCGCCCGAATGGCGAAACTGGTAGACGCATGGGACTTAAAATCCCCCGCTCGTAAGGGCGTGCCGGTTCGATTCCGGCTTCGGGCACCATGAATATCAAGGGCTTGCGTGAGATACCTCATGCAGGCCCTTAGTTTTTTCTTGCCGCAATTCCTATTTTGTAGACGTCACCTTCTTCCCTTTGCGGTTGCGGATGTATTGCTCAGTCATCACTACGGTGGTGTGACCAAGCTGGTCCATTACCTCCCGGATGTTGCCGGTTGACTCAGAAACTGCCCCGTCCGCGGATCGAAGTGGCGCACAAAGTGAACGTGCCTGGAACCGAAGGGCTGATCGCTGACCCCGGGCCCTCTGATCACCTTGAAGCCGTCCATCCGGTGGATCGGTATGAAATGCCGGTTATCCATTGGTACGAAATGCCGGTTATCTATTGGTACGAAATGCTGATTGTTGATTGGTACGAAATGCTGGTTGTTGATTGGTACGAAATGTCGGTTGTTCATTGGTACGAAATGCCGGTTGTTCATTGGTGCGAAATGTCGGTTGTTCATTGATACGAAATGCCGGTTTCCCATATGAAACGGGCCCGTGTGGGAATGGTGGAATTGCCCGCATTGCTGTGGCTGCCCACTGACCAGAACAGCCGGGTAAGGATTTTGACCTGGGCTGCCACCGCTGATTGCCTCCAGGGAGAGGTTGCTTGCCAAAAGCCCCGCGACAAGGAGCAGGAGCTGCTTGAAGATACGCATAGCGCCACCTCCGACGGTCCCCCTACACTAAATTATAGAGCGTCATGGACCCCGGCCTGGACTTGGCGCTGAAGTAGACATCTAGCCAGACGGTGGATGACCAGAAAGTAAGAACCTGAAAATCACCCTGTAATTCATCGTGTTACAGAACGTATGTCCTAATTTTTGCCATATCTCGATACGACCCCGAGAAGATGCCGCAAAAAATCTCAAACCACTGGGTATAAGGCTTGTGGCGGCGTGCCTCGGAAAGAATTGAGGCAGGAATATTCGTCTAAGCTATTGAATTATATGAAGATATCGAATGGACTTAAAATCCCCCGCTCGTAAGGGCGTGCTGGTTCGATTCCGACTTTGGCACCATGAATATCAAGGGCTTGTGTGAGATACCTCATGCAGGCCCTTAGTTTTTTCCGCAATCAAAAAATCCTTTCCGCAATTCGCTAACGACTGCCTCCCTCGCGACATCAAACCTGTTCCTGTGCACTCCAGTGGTCATCGGCTGCCCGGTTCCATGACCACCAGGCACGTCGATCTAATCCAGTGCCCAGTCTTTCGAGCCAGTCCCACATCACTCAGGGCGAGCCTCTCTTTGCACCCCGAGTGCTTTTGGCCGCTTGTAATCCGTAGGGAGGCCGTATCTCGTTCCTGCGCGACAAAACGATGTTAAAAAATGTTATTAATAAAAAATACTTCACATAATCAGATCACTGGTAGATGATCTGTACCAGCCGGTATGACAACCTGATAACACGACAAAAACAGGATGGCCTTGATGTTCAATGAGAACTCGACTCACGTCCTGTATCACAACGTCCCTCAGCTGGTTGGTCCGCACGGTGCTGATTCTGTCTAGCCCTATTCACAACGCGGCCAACGCCTGTGCCTCGCAGGCGGCAGTCGCTGCTTTCCACTGGAGTACCCCATGAATAACAAAAATGTCGGTGTAGTCGGTCTGGGCGCGATGGGGCTGGGCATTGCCCGCTCGTTGTTGCGCAGCGGTTTTAATGTGCATGCCTGTGATGTGCGCTCTGTCGTAACAGAACAGTTCGCCGGAGAGGGCGGTGTGGCTTGCCTGTCACCGTCGCACATGGCCGCTGAGTGTGACGTGATCATTACCGTGGTGGTCAACGCCGAGCAGACCGAGACCGTATTGTTTGGTGAGGGTGGAGCCGTGGCCTCTCTGCGGCCGGGCAGCCTGGTGATCGGCTGCGCTACAGTCGCTCCGACCTACGCCGTGGATCTTGGCCAGCGCCTGGCCGCGCTGGGCCTGCTGTATCTGGATGCACCGATTTCCGGTGGCGCGGCGAAGGCTGCCGCTGGCGAGATGACCATGATGACCTCGGGCCCGGCCGACGCCTACGCCAAGGCTGAGTCGATCCTGGCTGGCATGGCCGGCAAGGTGTATCGCCTGGGTGACGTCCATGGCCTGGGTTCGAAGGTCAAGATCATCAATCAACTGCTGGCCGGGGTGCATATTGCCGCTTCTGCCGAAGCCATGGCGCTGGGCCTGCGTGAAGGGGTCGATGCCGATGCGCTGTATGAGGTGATCACCCACAGCGCCGGTAATTCCTGGATGTTCGAAAACCGCGTGCCGCACATTCTCAAGGCGGACTACACGCCGTTGTCCGCGGTGGATATTTTCGTCAAGGACCTGGGCCTGGTGCTGGATACCGCCCGGGCCAGCAAATTCCCGTTGCCGCTGTCGGCCACCGCTCACCAGATGTTCATGCAGGCATCCAGTGCCGGCTTCGGCCGTGAGGACGACTCGGCGGTAATCAAGATTTTCCCTGGCATCGAATTGCCGACTGCCAAGCCTGAGCCTGTTTGAGGAACACCCCATGACTACCTCCACCGCACGCCCGTTACTGGGCTGCATCGCCGACGATTTCACCGGCGCCACGGACCTGGCCAACATGCTGGTACGCGGCGGTATGCGCACCGTGCAAAGCATTGGTATCCCGAGCGCGGAAGTTGCGGCCGGGCTTGATGCCGATGCGATTGTCATTGCCCTGAAGTCGCGTACTACGCCGGTCGCCGAAGCAGTCGAGCAGTCCCTCGCCGCGCTGGCCTGGCTGCGTGAACAAGGCTGCGAGCAGATTTTTTTCAAGTATTGCTCGACGTTCGACTCCACCGCGGCCGGCAATATCGGCCAGGTCAGCGAAGCACTGCTGGCCGCACTGGGTAGCGACTTTACCCTTGCGTGCCCGGCGTTCCCGGAGAATGGCCGGACGATCTTTCGCGGCCATCTGTTTGTGCAGGATCAACTGCTCAGCGAGTCGGGCATGCAGAACCATCCGCTGACGCCAATGACCGATGCCAATCTGGTGCGCGTCCTGCAATCGCAGACCCGCCTGAATGTCGGCCTGTTGCGCTACGACACGATTGCCCGGGGCGCTGAGCAGGTGCAGGCGCGAATCGCCGAGCTGAGGGCTCAAGGTGTCGGCATGGCCATCGCCGATGCCTTGTCGGACAGCGATCTGTACACCCTGGGTAGCGCCTGCGCCGATTTGCCGTTGTTGACGGGTGGTTCGGGGTTGGCCCTGGGCCTGCCGGAAAACTTCCGTCGTGCCGGCAAGCTACGCGACCTCGACGCCTCGAAACTCCCGGCGGTGTCCGGCGGGGAAGCGGTGTTGGCCGGTAGTGCTTCGATCGCCACCAATGGGCAAGTGGCCGCCTGGCTCGAAGCCGGCCGTCCGGCTTTGCGGATTGATCCGTTGGCCTTGGCAGCGGGCGAAGCGGTGGTGGCGCAAGCCCTGGCCTTCGCCCGTGATAACGAGCAAACCGTATTGATCTACGCCACCAGCTCACCGCAAGAGGTCAAGCTGGTGCAACAGCAACTGGGCGTCGAGCAGGCCGGTAGCCTGGTGGAAAACGCCTTTGGCGAAATTGCACAGGGCTTGCGCCAGAGTGGCGTGCGCCGTTTCGTGATCGCCGGCGGAGAAACCTCGGGTGCTGTGGTTCAGGCCCTGGGTGTACAGCTGTTGCAGATCGGCGCGCAGATTGATCCGGGTGTTCCGGCGACCGTCAGCAGTACCGAGGAGCCTTTGGCGCTGGCACTCAAATCGGGCAACTTCGGTGGCCGGGATTTCTTCAGTAAAGCCTTGAACCAACTCGCCCAGGCCGGGGGTGAAAAATGAGCTGCGCAATGAGCAACGAGAACGCCCTGCGCGAAGAAATCTGTGAGGTTGGCCGCAGCCTTTACGAGCGCGGATACACCGTCGGCAGCGCCGGCAATATCAGCGCACGCCTGGATGACGGCTGGTTGATCACGCCGACGGATGTCTGCCTCGGGCGTCTCGATCCGGCAACCATCGCCAAGGTCAATCTGGCGGGTGAATGGGTGTCCGGTGACAAGCCTTCAAAGACCCTGGCGTTGCATCGCCAGGTCTACGACCGCAACCCGAATGTCGGCGGCGTGGTGCATACCCACTCCACCCATCTGGTGGCTTTGACGCTGGCCGGTGTCTGGCAGACGGACGACATTCTGCCGCCGCTGACGCCGTATCAGGTCATGAAAGTCGGGCATATCCCGTTGATTGCCTACCAGCGACCCGGTTCGCCGAAGGTTGCCGAACAGGTCGCGCTGCTGGCCAACAGCGTTCGCGGCGTGATGCTCGAACGCCTGGGGCCGGTGGTCTGGGAGAGTTCGGTCTCCAGGGCCAGCTACGCCCTGGAAGAGCTCGAGGAAACCGCGCGGCTGTGGCTGATGAGTAATCCCAAGCCGGAACCGCTCGATCAGGTGGCGCTGGACGAACTGCGAGCAACCTTTGGTGCGCACTGGTAACGCATTGCCTTAACACGACAGATCGATAACACAGGCACTACCCGGGAGACGCACAGGGACTCTCGACGGCCCCGGCTTGCCTGAAAAAACAATAACAACAGGAAATCCAAGCATGACTCACCTTCACTGCGGCATGTTCAGATCCAGTGGCAGTACTCTTTCATTTACCCTCCGTGGAGGGCTTGTGAAATGAGCCCGTTAATCCTGATGGTTACCGCTGGGGCAGGCATCGCGCTGTTGTTGTTCCTGGTGCTCAAGTACAAGTTCCAGCCCTTCGTGGCCTTGATGCTGGTGAGCATTCTGGTGGCGCTGGTGGCCGGGGTGAAACCGGCCGATCTGGTTGCCACCATCGAAGGAGGCATGGGCAAGACCCTGGGTCATATCGCAATCATCATTGCCCTAGGCGCGATGATCGGGCGGATCATTGAGCTCTCCGGCGGTGCCGAGGCGCTGGCCAAGACGCTGATCACCCGTTTCGGCAACCGGCGTACGCCCCTGGCGTTGACGATTGCCGGCTTCATGGTCGGGGTGCCGGTATTTTTCGAGGTTGGCGTGATCATCCTCATGCCGTTGGCCTATGGTATTGCCCGGCGTGCGCGCAAGCCGCTGTTGGTGTTTGCGTTGCCGATGTGTGCTGCGTTGTTGACCGTACACGCCTTTTTGCCACCGCACCCGGGTGCAGTGGCCGCTGCCAGCCAATTGGGCGCGGACCTGGGCCGCGTGCTGATGTTCGGTTTGCCGATCACCGCGTTCCTTTGCTATGTCGGCTACCGCGTGGCCGGGCGCATGACCCGTCGGGTGTACCCGATGACCGACGATATTCGTGCCGAGGTCTATGGCCCGCATGTCACCAACGAGGATCTGGCTGCCTGGTCCAATGGCAACGACATCAGCGCTGATCGAGCGGCTGAAGCCGTATCACACATGGGCCTGGAAGAGTCGACCAGCAGCATCGTTTCCAAATTGCCGCCGGCCCCCGCACCGGGTTTTGGCCTGATCGTCAGCCTGATCCTGCTGCCGATCATTCTGATTCTGCTGGGGACTCTGTCTACCTCGTTGCTGCCTGCCGAATCGACTCTGCGCGGCATCATGACCGTGCTCGGTGCGCCGCTGGTGGCGCTGCTGATCGACACCTTGCTGTGTGCCTGGCTGCTGGGTTCGCGTCGGGGCTGGAGCCGCACTCAGGTGTCCGACGTGATCGGTTCGGCCTTGCCGGGTGTGGCCATGGTGATCCTGATTGCCGGTGCCGGCGGTGTGTTCGGCAAGGTGCTGGTGGACACCGGAATCGGTGCCGTGGTCTCCGACATGCTGCGCACCACCGGTCTGCCGGTGCTGGCCCTGGGCTTTTTGCTGACCATGCTGTTGCGCGCGGTGCAGGGCTCGACCACGGTGGCGCTGGTGACCACTGCCGGCATCATCAGCCCGCTGATTGCGACCCTCGATCTCACCCCGAACCACATGGCCTTGCTGTGCCTGGCCATGGGCGGTGGCGGGTTGGCCATGTCCCATATCAATGACGCCGGTTACTGGATCTTCACCAAGCTGTCAGGCCTGAACGTGGCCGACGGTCTGCGCACCTGGACGGTGATGACCACTTTGCTCGGCACCTTGGGTTTCTGTATTACCCTGCTGATCTGGCCCTTTGTCTAACCCTTTATCTCAGGAGCTACCATGCCTCGTTTTGCTGCCAACCTCAGCATGCTCTACCCGGAACATGAGTTTCTGGATCGCTTCGCCGCCGCTGCCTCTGACGGTTTCGAAGCGGTGGAATATCTGTTCCCCTACGACTACGGCGCTGAAGAACTCAAGCAACGCTTGAGCGACAACGGCCTGGTGCAGGCACTGTTCAACGCGCCGCCCGGTGATTGGGCTGCGGGGGAGCGGGGCACGGTGTCGTTGCCCGGTCGGGAGGGTGAATTTCGTAGCGGTTTTGATCGCGCTCTGGATTACGCCGGTGTGCTGGGCAATTCGCGCATCCATGTCATGGCCGGGCTGTTGCCGTCGGAAAGCGATCGCCCAAGGCATCACGGTGTGTACCTGGAGAACCTCGCCTACGCCACCACCCAGGCGGCCAAGGCAGGCGTCACCGTATTGCTCGAACCGATCAATACGCGAGACATGCCAGGCTTTTTCCTCAACCGCCAGGATCAGGCCCAGGCCATCTGCAAGGAAGTGGGTGCCAGCAACCTGAAGGTTCAGTTCGACTGCTACCACTGCCAAATCGTCGAGGGCGACCTGGCAACCAAACTGCGTCGCGACTTCGAGGGTATCGGCCATATCCAGATCGCCGGCGTGCCGGATCGGCATGAACCGGACCTGGGGGAAGTCAATTATCCCTATCTGTTCGAGCTGATCGACCAGTTGGGTTATGACGGCTGGGTAGGGTGCGAATATCGGCCACGAGGCAACACGTCTGCCGGCTTGCAGTGGTTGCGCGACTGGAAAGCGCGGGCGCTATAGGGAAGGGTGGCGACGGGCTCCACTGGATGCAGGAACCCGTCGTTTCACGCTGGTGTGTTGTCAGCCGGCAACAACAACTCGACACCCTGCTTGCGGATGCCATCGGCCGCCGCAGGGGTCAATGCGTCGTCGCTGAGGATGATGTCGAACTGCTCGAGTCCGGCGATCCTGTACATGCTGAAGGTGCCGTATTTCGAGCTGCTGGCCACCAGCACCACTTGCGAAGCCGATTGCATCGCGGCTTGCTTGACCTCAACCTTCAGCGCCGAAGGGGTTGTGAGGCCGCGCCGCAAATCCCATGAGCTGGTCGATATGAACGCGATGTCGGTGACCACCTGACGCAAAGTGGCAACCGCCAGGCCGCCCACGCACGATTGATTGGAGTGATCCAGCTGCCCGCCGGTATGAATCACCGTGACATGGGGCGCTTCGATCAGTGCCTGGACAATGCCGAAGTCATTGGTCACCACGGTCATGCCGGACAGCGCCTTGATGTAGGGGACGATTTCCAGCGTGCTGGTTCCCGCATCCAGGTAAATCGTCATGTCGGCATGCAGCAGCCGGGCAGCGAGCCTGGCCATGGCCTGTTTCTGCGGCAACTCCACCACCGCCTTGATCTGATGGCTGGGTTCGCTGTGCAGCTGGCTGGCGATCCGCACCCCACCCGTTACCGAGTAAGCACGACCTTCCTGCTCCAGCAACGCAATGTCGCGGCGTATGGTCATGTGCGAGCAGTCGAACATTTCCATCAATTGATGAACGCTCAGCACCTGATGCTTGCGCAACTGTCGCAGCATCAATTCACGGCGCTGCTCAGGGATCATCGGTGCGCCGCTTTCGGCGGCGATGTCCTTTTGACTAGGCATTCGGGCTCCAGAATGAAGAAATCCGCAGACAGGGAAGGCGGGTAAACATAGTAGCGAATCTGCCGTCGGATCAGTAGCGCGACGAGGCACCGGGGCGCTTTCATGCTCCGGGCGCAGCTGCCGGGAAATTTCGACACGCTGCTTGAAACGGGCTTTACTGGAACAAGTCGTGCAGATTACCGAGGGCTGCATGTTCTCGGCAGCCAGTACTGGCTGGATGCCGAGTGCAAAACTACCCGTCGAGGTTGAGGACCAGCCCTTGCCCATGTCCCGGTTCCTCCCCGCCATGCTGTTCGCGCTGCTGCTCGTCGGTTGCGCCACCACGCGCTCAACTCACTGGAAGCCACCGATGTGCCGGCGGTGCATGGCGGCTATGCACCGTATCGCAAGACTCTGCTCGAACATGACGTGAAACTCTATGAGCTGCGACGCCAGCCAGACGATCCCGGCCGCAGCTCTTCGTTTGGTTTCAGTGGCGGCTCGGACTCCAGCCTGCACACCAAGGCCATGATCCTGGACAAGAAGAAAGTGTTCATTGGCTCGTTCAATTTCGACCCGCGTTCAGTGTTCTGGAATACTGAAGTCGGGGTGCTGGTCGATAGTCCCGAACTCGCCGGCCAGGTGCGTCAGCTGGCGCTTGAGGGTATGGCGCCGGCCATGAGTGACCAGGCCCGACTGGAAAACGGCGAAATCGTCTGGCTCACCGAGGACGACGGTCGCCTGCAGACCTTGCGCAAGGAGCCCAGCGACAAGATCGGCCTGGAGAAAATGCTCTAGATCGAAATCCGGAGTTCACGCCCACGACTGTGAGCATTCAATCAGAGCTCAGGGCTTGCGTCAGGTCGCCGTGCAATAGGGACTTACAAAGAAGCCTCTCGATAAGGGTGACGCGGTCAAGCCGGAGGTCTTCTGAGGTTTTTGCCTGCACCTGCCTGACTCAGGCTCCTTGCAGTAAACGGAGGGTACCTATGCCCTTATTCTTGAGGGTAATGAATGAAACAAGGACAAGTTCTGCTGTTGGCTTTGTTGATTATGTTTTTAACGGGTTGCACGACTACGCCGCCAAAAGACCAAGGCAATCTCTGCAGCATCTTCCGTGAGTATCCCGACTGGTATGAGGACTCGCTGCAAATGCAGAGTGAATATGGGACGCCGCTGCATGTGGCCATGGCGATCATGAAGCAGGAAAGCAGCTACGTGGCGGACGCATTGCCGCCTCGTGACTACCTGCTATGGGTGATCCCCTGGGGGCGAGTCAGTTCGGCCTACGGTTATGCGCAGGCTCAGGACCCGGTGTGGGGTGAGTACAGGGACAATACTGGCAACGGTGGTTCGCGTGACAGCTTCGACGACGCGATCATGTTTATCGGTTGGTACACCACTGGCACCCAACGTCAGCTCGGAATCTCCAAATGGGACACCTACAATCAGTACCTGGCTTATCACGAGGGGCGAGGGGGCTTCAGCCGCAATACCTATCGCAGTAAACCGTGGCTGATGCAGGTTGCCCAGAAAGTGCAAAAGCAGTCAGAGGTCTACAGCGCCCAGCTCAAGCAGTGTCGCCAGGAACTGGAAGATGATCGTAGCGGGTGGTTTTAGCGCGGCATCATCGAGGAGCAAGGGCTTGCAAGCGAAAGCGGATGCAAGCCCTTGTTTGTTTCTGCTTCATTAATTTCTATCTTTGATCGTGGTTGCCTGATGCTTTCAGGACGCCGGGCCTGCCTTGCGACGATCGCTGCCGGCCGGATTGCCGGTATCGATCAGTCTTCTTTCCAGCAGTACGTTTTCCAGGGCCTGGCGGTCTGACGGGGCCATCTGATGTTCTCGCTCCTTGAGTTCCAACAGGATCGGGGTCGACCACTGGCGGTAGGTTTGTTCAGCACTACGATTGGGTGACATGGGTTCCTCCTTAATCAGGCTCCTGCCAATAAAGGCGCCGCATTTCGATACGTCCAAAACCCTAGTCGACGAAGCGGGTTACCGCCACTGCGTTACGTCGGACTGCCATTGCCCCAGATGCCCGTAGCGGCAGTGCGTTGTACGTAGTCGCTAAAGTCGCGCGCCGGGCGTCCCAGTGCCCGCTGTACGCCATCGGCCACGGGTGTGTTGCGCCCGTCCAGCACAGTCGTGAACAGATACAACACCAGATCGATCAAGGCCGGGGGAAGTTGTTCCTGTTCCATTGCCTGTCGATAGGCGTCCGGCGGTACGGCAACGAATTCGATGTTGCGATCGGTGGCGCGGGCAATCTCGGCGACGGCTTGAGCAAAGGTCAACGCCCGAGGGCCGGTCAGTTCATAGAGCTGGCCAGTGTGCTCGGGTTGGGTGAGTGCCGCGACGGCACACTCGGCGATGTCTTCTACATCGACAAAGGGCTCGGCGACCTGGCCGACGGGGAGTGCGAGTTCACCTTGCAGAATGGGTTCAAGAAAGTGTGCCTCACTGAAATTCTGGCAGAACCAACTGGCCCGCAGAATCGTCCAGTCAATCCCGCTGTCCTGTACGACGCGTTCGGCCTGTTCCGCTTCAACTTCGCCACGCCCGGATAACAAGACCAGTTTGCGGACGCCGCTTTTCACCGCCAGATCGGTGAACGCCTGGATGGTTTCAAGGGCGCCCGGAACGGCGAGATCCGGTTGAAAGGAAATGTAGACAGAATGAACGCCATCGATCACTGCGTCCCAGGTTGATCGATCTTCCCAGTCGAAGGGTGGATTGGCGTCGCGGGAACCCCGGCGGACGGGCAGGCCGGCGGCTTCGAGCCGTTGTGTGATGCGCCGTCCGGTTTTACCGGTGGCGCCGAGGACCAGCGTGATTGGTTGAGTCGTGTTCATTGCGTTCATCTCCATCGGGTAATGTGAGTGATGCTCACGTTTAAAAGATGATAGATGCTCATGTTTTATCGTCAACCCATCAGATCGAATTCCCCGACGTGTGGCATCTGTTGTTGGGCATAGGGAGTGGTGATGCTAAGGTGAGTACATGTCACGTTTTTGTTCGGGAATTCACTCGTGCGCAAAAAGCCCTCTGAAACCCTCGAACAGCCTGCTGCAGAGCCGGTTCGACGCAATCCCACGCAACAGCGCAGCCGCGATCGTCAGGAGCGGATTCTGGCCATGGCGACTCAATTGATCGCGGACAAGGGCAGCGATCAGCTCAAGATGAGTGAAATCGCCGAGCGCTCCGAGATCTCGATCGGTTCCCTTTATCAGTATTTCCCCGACAAGGGTTCAGTGATCCGTACGTTGGCCGAGCGCTATAACGCTGAGAGCCGCCGTTGCATTGCAGAGGCAATGGAGGCCGTCGAGGATGCTCGGGGGTTGCAGGCTGCCTATTCGCAGTTGCTCGACCTGTATTACGAGATCGTGATGGCTACACCGGTGATGCGTGACATCTGGTCCGGCATGCAGGCCGACAAGCAGTTGTTGCAGCTGGAGCTGGAGGAGAGTCGGGTTGCCGGAGCGCTGCTGGCCCAGGCGATGCTTCGTGCGTATCCCGATTGCGACGAACAACAGGTCGAGGAGTCCGCGTTTTTGATCTGGCACCTGGGCGAGGCAACCATGCGGTTGGCTGTCACTTGTGCTCCCGAGGAGGGGCGAGCGCTGGTCGAGGCGTTCAAACGCATGTCCCTGCGCGAGGTCATGGAGCCGGCGCGCAAGGGCGTCGACAAGTAACGTCTCCTTCGTGACATGTGACAGGTTGACTCCACGTGATCGGGGGCGTTCGATTGGTTTTGCGCAACAAAAAATCCCGACACCAGGCCGGGTTTTGAGAAAGGATGGAAATCCAGCAGGCAGCCAAAGGTTCGGAGACGTCAGTGTCACCGATCATGCTGCCCGAATCGGGCCTGTCCTCGCACCGCGAATCCGTGACGGATCATCTGAACCGAGGCAGAGGCCGGTCGACAGGCTGGAGAGACGACAGCGTGTTCCGGATCAGCGGCGTGTCCTTTTCGATGTCGTTCAGGCGATCACGGATTCTGAGGGCGGTGGGGTGTCCGCCTTGATGATCGACCCAGTCGGCGATTTCCTTGCAGGCTGCGGCCAGGCGGGCCTGACGGGAGTCCAGCAAGGTGAGCAGGGTGGTGATGGACTCTTTTTCGGACATGGGAGACACCTCCGTTCAAGAAACCTGGTGTGGCAGCAAAAAGCCCGCCGGGAGCGAGCTTTCTGCCGAATGGGTTACTGATCCTTCAGCCATTTCAGTATAGACCCGTTAAAAAGTGGTGACACTCCTCAACTTTGTCGGGCTGTCACTTGTGATTTAGCGTTCAACTGACGGCAAACACGCACGGCGTCTTCTTCAACCTCGTAGCCATCGCCGATGAAGCCTTGGGTGCGGGTATCGGCGATGCGATACCAGACCGAGGCATCCGGTGGCAGGTGGCTGTATTCACCCGCACGGCGGCCATGGATGATGATCTTGTTGCAACGCTTCACGACGAAAATGTCTTCCATGGCGTCTCCGCAGCGGATTCGTGTTCAGTTCAACTATAGAAGCCATTGCTGATCGTGCAAAAAATAGGCAGGTCAATTCGTCGGTTCAGGCGCTGACCTCTGCCCGGTGCAGTCGTGCTTTCGGATTTACGCCAGCACCGCGACCGCTTTTATTTGCGCCCAGAGTGGCTGGCCGGGATGGACGTTCAGTTGATCACGGGAATAGCGCGTGATCCGCGCAAGCAGTGGCGTGCCAGCGGCGTCCAGGCGAATCAGCACATGGGCGGCGTTGTCGGCGTTCATCTCACTGACCACGGTGACCGGCAGCCGATTGAGAATGCTGCTGTGCCCGGCATTGTCCAGGCTCAGGCTCACATCCCGCGCCTGGACCTTGCAGCGCAGTGCCTGGCCCACGTCCATTGGCGTATGCGGCACGCGAATTTCGAGGGCGGTGTCGGGCAGTTGCAGGCTCAGCAATTGATAGTCGGCGTCATAGGCGCTGACGCGGCCTTCGATCACCACCCCGGCGTCATCGCCCATTGCCAGCGGCAAGTCGAGGCGTGCCAGGGTCTGGCCGATCGGGCCGCTGGCCAGTGCCTTGCCGTTGCTGAGCAACACGATATGGTCGGCCAGCCGCGCGACTTCATCCTGGGAGTGGCTGACGTACAGCACCGGGATCTCGAGTTCGTCGTGCAGGCGTTGCAAGTAGGGCAGGATTTCACTTTTGCGTTGGGCATCCAGCGCCGCCAGTGGCTCGTCCATCAACAGCAGTTTCGGGCTGGTGAGCAAGGCGCGGGCGATGCCGACGCGTTGTCGCTCACCGCCTGAAAGGTGTTGCGGGTGCCGGTCCAGCAAATGGCCGATGCCCAGCAACTCGGTGGCGTGGGCCATGTCGACCCGACGCTGCGGCTTGGGGATGCGCTTGAGGCCGAATGCCAGATTGTCCAGCACCGACAGATGAGGAAACAGGCTGGCTTCCTGGAACACGTAGCCCAGCGCGCGTTTGTGCGGCGCGACGAAGATCCGGTTGTCGCTGTCTTGCCAGACTTCATCGTTGACCTGGATAAAGCCTTGATCGGCCCGTTCCAGGCCGGCGATGCAGCGCAGGCAAGTGGTCTTGCCCGAGCCGGAATGACCGTAAAGCGCAGTGACGCCTCGGCCGGGCAGCTGCAGGTCGACGTCCAGGGCGAAGCCTGAATAACGTAGTTTCAAACGCATATGAATCATCGATCAGCTCCAGCCCGCTTTGGTTTTACGGCTGGAATACAGCGCCAGCAGGACGACAAACGAGAACACCAGCATCGCCCCGGCCAGCCAATGGGCCTGGGCATATTCCATGGCTTCTACGTGATCGTAGATCTGCACCGAGACCACGCGGGTCTTCTCGGGAATATTGCCGCCGATCATCAGCACCACGCCGAACTCGCCGACGGTGTGGGCGAAACCGAGAATGGCTGCGGTAATGAAACCTGGGCGGGCCAGGGGCAGCGTCACGCTGAAAAAGGTGTCCCAGGGATTGGCCCGCAAGGTCGCGGCCACTTCGAGTGGGCGCGTGCCAATCGCGGAAAAAGCGTTTTGCAGCGGCTGGACCACAAACGGCATCGAATACAGCACCGAACCGATGACCAGCCCCGCAAAGCTGAACGTGAGGGTGCCAAAGCCGAGTGACTGGGTGAGCTGGCCCAGGAACCCGTGAGGGCCGAGCGCCAGCAATAGATAGAAACCAATCACCGTCGGTGGCAGCACCAGGGGCAGGGCGACAATCGCCCCGATCGGGCCGCGCAACCAGGAGCGGGTGCGCGACAGCCATAACGCAATCGGAGTGCCGACAATCAGCAGGATAACGGTCGTCAGGGACGCCAGTTTCAGGGTCAGCCAGATGGCGGAAAAATCGGCACTCGATAGCGACATTTAGATTTCGTAACCGTAGGACTTGATGACAGCTGCCGCTTTCGGCCCCTTGAGGTAGTCAACCAGTGCCTTGGCGGCCGGGTTGTCCTTGCCCTTGTTGAGAATCACCGCGTCCTGTTTGATCGGATCGTGCAGGCTGGCGGGAACGATCCAGGCCGAACCGCTGGTGATCTTGCCGTCCTTGTAGATCTGCGACAGGGCGACAAAACCCAATTCGGCGTTGCCGGTGGAGACGAACTGGTAGGCCTGGGTGATGTTCTGGCCTTCAACGATCTTGTCCTTGACCTTGTCGGTCAGACCCTCCTTGGCCAGTACCTGGGTCGCCGCCAGGCCATAAGGCGCGGCTTTCGGGTTGGCGATGGACAGGTGCTGGTACTCGTTCTTTTTCAGCACATCGCCCTTGGCATCGACGTAGCCTTCCTTGGCCGACCACAGCGCCAGGGTACCGACGGCGTAGGTGAAGCGCGAACCCTTGACGGCGTCGCCTTCGGCTTCAAGTTTTTTCGGGGTGCTGTCGTCTGCCGAGAGGAACACTTCGAACGGCGCGCCGTTTTTGATCTGGGTGTAGAACTGGCCGGTGGCACCAAAGGAGGCGACCAGTTTATGCCCGGTGTCTTTTTCGAAATCAGCGGCGATGGCCTGGATAGGCGCGGTGAAGTTGGCGGCGACAGCCACCTGGACTTCGTCCGCCTGGGCTGAGCCGAAGGCGAATACGGCGAGAAGGCTCGCCAGGCAGGTCGGGGCAAAACGTGAGGCACGAATGGTCATGAAACGGCTCCGTTAAAGGCAATCGCGGCAAGGGTAAATCGTTATGTACTTAAATATATAGCGAAATGCCTTTGAACGGAATGTGTTGTCGCAGAATTGTATACAATTTTAACGAAACTGATGTTCAGTAGCGACCTAGCAGCCTCGCTAATCCTTCTTCAGCCAGTTTTCGAGTCAGTGCCTCGCTGGTCAAATCGACGCCGAGGGTAAAGGCCTGGCCGGCCCAGAGGTTGCTGAAGTCCGCTTCACCTTTGGCCCGCAACGGCATCAGCGCGCCACCGGCAAGGGGGAAGGCCGGGGCCTTGGCGCTCATGGGGCCCAGTTCACGCATCACCCGATTGAGGATGCCCCGGGCCGGGCGACCGGTGAACACGTTGGTGACGGCCGTCTCGCTTTCCCTGGCGGTGCGCAAGGCTTTGTGATGGGACGGGCTGACCTTGGCCTCTGGGGTGAACAGGTACGCCGTTCCCACCTGTACCGCCGAAGCGCCCAGCATGAAGGCGGCGGCGACGCCTCGTGCGTCAGCGATGCCGCCGGCGGCAATCACCGGCACTTTCACCGCATCGACGACTTGGGGCACCAGGGCGAAAGTCCCCACCTGACTGCTCAGGTCATCGCTGAGAAACATCCCGCGATGGCCCCCGGCCTCGTAGCCCATGGCGATGATTGCATCGCAACCATGCTGCTCAAGCCACACCGCTTCTGCGACGGTGGTGGCCGAGGACAGCACTTTCGCACCGGTGGCTTTGACCCGGTCGAGCAGGGATTTTTCCGGCAGGCCAAAGTGAAAGCTCACCACTTCCGGGCGAAACGCTTCGACCACTTCGCAGGCCGCGTTATCGAACGGCGCCCGGTTGGACACCGGCGTCGGCGCATCGAAGTCGATGCCGAGCTCCTGGTAGTAGGGTTGCAGCAGGTTTTTCCAGTCCTGTGCGCGTTGCTCATCCGGAGCTGGAGGCTGATGACAGAAGAAGTTGACGTTGATCGGGCGCCGAGTGTGTTGGCGGATGGTTTTGAGCTCTTCGCGCAGTTGTTCGGTGCTGAGCATTGCCGCTGGCATCGAGCCCAGTCCGCCGGCATTGCAGGTTGCAATCACCATGGACGAGTTGGTGGCACCGGCCATCGGCCCCTGAATGATCGGCAGTTCGATCCCGAGCAGGTCAAGAATGCGGGTATCTGGCCATTGGTTCATGTGCTGTGTTCTCCGACGTTGGATCCGGGCAGGGACGGTAGAACAGAATTTGTAACGCAACGACTGGCGCAAGGCCAGTCGTCTTTTCAGCGGTTCAGGCTTTTTCAGCGTCGGTGGAAGCCGCCACCCCCGAAGGAGTGATTCATGAACCGGGACGAGTCGTGATAACTGTTGAAGCGATCATTGCCGAAGGAGCGCGCATCGTATTCCCTGTTGAGATTCTGGACCTGGGCCGTGTTGGCCGAATCGAGACGGGTTGCACCGCCCTGGACCATCGATTGCCAGCCGCTGTCGGTCCTCTTGTAAACGTTGCCATCATGGCCGGCGTACACGTTGTCGCCGACATGCGCCACGCCACCGTTGCGATCATGGATACCACCGTACTGGGTGGTGTTGCCGGTATTGGGGTTGTAGACGGCCCCGCGATTGGCGGTGACCTGGGTGCCGGTGCGGACGTTGCCGGCGGTCACATGCTGGCCGGCGATGGCCCCGCCGTTCGGGCCGACGGCCACACCGCTGCGGCCAGCGGCATAGTTGCCGTTGTAGACGTTATGTACCGCGCCGCGCTGGCCTGCCGCAGCGATGCCGGTACGCGAGTTGTAGGAGGCGCCTACCTGGCCGGCCCAGCGATTGCCGGTCCAGGCGTTGTAACCGCCGCCATAGCGGCTGACCGAAGCCCGGTCGCCCCATTGGCGGTAGATGTTGCCGGTCGTGCCGGCCCAGCCACCGGGGCCCCAGGCGACGGCGCCGCCATGATAGCCGTAAGCGGCACCGCCCCAGGGCATTGGCGCCGGGTACAGGTGCGGGCCCCAGGCGTAACCCCAGCCGTAATTGCCCCACCACGGATAAGCGCCCCAGCCCCAACCCACGGCGACCGTGCTGCCACCCCAACTCCAGCCGAAGCCGAAGCCGAAGGTCCAGCCCGTCCAGGGTGTGTAGCGCATCGCCACGCCAAAGCCATAGGTCACTGGCGGGCCATACCAGACACTGCCCACCCACGGCGTATACGGATAACCGGTGCCATACACCACCACACCGCTGTCAGGGTCCAGCGTCGAACCCTGGTACCCCGGCGTGTAACCGACGACGACCGTATCGCCACTGGCTTCGTAGACTTTCACATAAGTGACGTAGTGCATCGGTGAACTGGGCGGAATCGAATAGATCACCGCCGGCACCGAAGAGGCGACCGTCCAGGGGCCTTGAACCGAGGTGGCCACGAACCAGATACCGTTCTCCACTGCGTACCAGCTTTGTGCATCGACCATGATGATCGGCATTGGGCTGTTGACTACATATTGCAGGGGCGTGCCCTTGATGGCCTTGAGTTGCGGCTCGCCGTCAAAAGTCGGCCTGGTCATTTTCACCTGGCTTTTCTTGATCGCCGAGGTCTGTGGAATGGTCGCTGCAATGGCCGCTTCCTTGGCCTGGGGCGTACCGGCCACCGAGGCTTTTACGTTTTCCTTGGGGCTGTCATCGGGAATGTTGGCGAAGTCCGCCGGCAACTTGTCTGCCCCCACGAAGGTCCAGGGGCCTTTCATGTCACCGGCGCGGAACCAGCGCCCCGAGATCAGCACGTAGCTGTCCTGGTCACCGATCTCCTTGAAAATATGCCCGGTGGTGTTGGTCACATACAGCAGCTTGGTGTTCTGGATCGGCTGCCATTGCGGCGCGCCGTCAGTGACGATCAACTCGGTCGGCACCGTGGCGATATAGATCTGCGGAATCGGCGGCTTGGCCAGCGTCGGTATCTTGTCCTTCGGATCGCTCTGGCCTGTCAGCAGGTCAACCTGGTGACCCTGGATCGCAGCTTTCTTGGCTTTTTCCAGCTCGGCCGAAGGCGAGGGCAGTGGCGCATATTGTCCGCCCAGGTTGTCCGCGACCATCCAGCCATCGAACACGTGCAGGTAATGCTTGCCCTGTGCATCCTTGAGCAGCAACGGCCGGGTGTTGATCACCCGCTGCAGCGAGGTGCCATCAACGGGGCGATAGGCAGGCTCGCCATCGATGTACACCAGCAGCGCGGGTACCTCGGACGAAACAATGGTCGGCGGGGTATTTTCCAGCGGCTCGCTGTTGGACTTTTGCTCGGCGGCGATGACGCCGAGCGCAGCTTCGAGCTGGTCGAGGGAAATGGTTTTCGTGCGGTTCTCGGCGTCTTGCTTCACCGCGGCGACCCAGCTGTCAGCCTTGGTTGCGCTGTCGGGGAAGTCGGCCTTGGTGATGGTGTACTGGTCGAGCGCCACCCAGCGGGAGGCCTTGTCGACCAGGGTGTGGGCGCTGAACTGCACGATGCCGTAGGTGGATTTTCCATCGGTGTCCGTGGCCTCCACGGCAGCCCGCGCGTGCAGAGTGTAACCGTCCCAACTGTCCAGTTGTGGCTGGTAGATGGTCAATTTGGTGTCGCCGGCAGCCAGCACCTGTGGCCAGCTGGGTGAGGCCGGCGCCTGATTCGCGGGAGGTTGGGCGGGTTGCTCGGCTGCCTGGACGCCGCTGAGCGGAATCATGCAGAGCATCAGTAAAACGGTGAATAAACGCAGTTGAGGCATTGTCAGCTCCATCGACAAGACAGTTTGTTGCGGTACTTCAGGGTTGCGAAAAAGCATAGCCGCCGTCAATGAAAACGCTCGGCGGTTTGCCTGATTGGCTTAAAGTCGGGTACGGCAATCCGTTGCCATGTGTTATTTCAAATGCTCCACCACCAGACTGATTCCATTGAGAGGCCGTAATGTTCAAAGGCATTTTGATCGACAAAGACGACAGCGGTTACCGGGCCACACTGCAGGAGATCCAGGACGATCAGTTACCCGAGGGCGATGTCACGGTGCGTGTTGCCTACAGCACGCTGAACTTCAAGGATGGCCTGGCGATTACCGGCAGCAGTCCGGTGGTGCGCAAATTCCCGATGGTGCCGGGCATCGACCTGGCCGGTGTCGTCGAAGCCAGCGGGCATCCGGACTACAAGGTCGGTGACCCGGTCCTGCTCAATGGCTGGGGTGTGGGCGAAGGGCATTGGGGTGGATTGGCGCAGAAGGCTCGCCTTAACGGTGACTGGCTGATCCCGCTACCCAAGGCGTTTAGCGCTGCCCAGGCGATGGCCATCGGTACGGCGGGCTACACGGCCATGCTGTGCATCCTGGCGCTGGAGCACAACGGCGTGACGCCCGGGCAGGGTGAAGTTCTGGTGACCGGCGCCAACGGTGGCGTCGGCAGTTTCGCCATCGCCTTGTTGAGCCGGCTCGGCTACCGGGTGGTCGCGTCCACCGGACGGACCTCGGAGCACGACTACCTGAAGCAACTGGGGGCCGGCGAAATCATCGATCGCGCCACCTTGTCCGAGCCGGGCAAGCCGCTGGCCAAGGAGCGCTGGGCGGCCGTCATCGATTCGGTCGGCAGCCACACCCTGGCCAACGCGTGCGCCAGCACCAAGGCCAATGGCACCGTCGCGGCCTGCGGTCTGGCCCAGGGCATGGACTTTCCGGCATTCGTGGCGCCGTTCATCTTGCGCGGCGTGACCCTGGCCGGCATCAACAGCGTGACCCAGCCCAAAGCCAAGCGCGTGGAAGCCTGGAATCGCCTGGCCCGGGATCTGGACTTCACCCTGTTGCCGCTGATCAGTCACGAAATCGGCTTGAGCGAAGCCATCGACGCCGCGCCACGCTTGCTGGCCGGGCAGTTGCGTGGGCGCGTGGTGGTGGATGTGAATCGCTGATCACTGCGACTCGCGCTCCAGCAACTGCCGTTTGCGCTCGACACCCCAGCGATAGCCCGACAGATTGCCATCGCTGCGCACCACGCGATGGCAAGGGATCGCCACCGCCAGGTTGTTCGCACCGCAGGCCTGGGCCACGGCGCGAACGGCTTTTGGTTGACCGATGCGCTGGGCGACATCGGCGTAGCTGGCAGTGCTGCCCACGGGAATCTCCCGCAGCGCTTGCCAGACACGCTCCTGAAACGCCGTGCCGCGTACGTCCAGCGGTAAATCAAGGCCAACGGCCGGCGCCTCGATAAAGCCAACGACCCTGGCAATCAATTGCTCGAATTCATGATCGGCGCCTATCAGGTTGGCGCGGCGGAATTTGTCTTGCAGATCGCAGACCAGTTGATGTGGGTCATCGCCCAGCAGGATCGCGCAGACCCCGCGCTCACTCTGCGCCACCAGAATCGCGCCCAGAGAACACTGGCCGACGGCAAAACGAATGTCGTTGTTTTGACCGGCCGCGCGGTAGTCCCCGGGTTTCATTCCCAGCAACTGGTCTGCCGCTTCATAAAACCGGCTGTTGGAGTTGAAGCCGGCGTCATACAGGGCATCGGTCACCGAGCCGCCGTCCGCCAGGCGCTCGCGCACCTTGCGTGAGCGATGGGCATCGGCGTAGCCCTTGGGCGTCAGGCCGGTGACGGCTTTGAACACGCGATGGAAGTGGAAGCTGCTAAGGCCCGCCGCCTCGGCCAATTCGCCCAGGGCAGGCAGTGTTTGCGCGCTTTCGATCTGGCGGCACGCAGCGGCCACGGTGGCGGTATGTTGCGCGGCGAGTTCGCTCTGATCCTTCGTCGCGCGCTTGCTCGGACGATAACCCGCGGCCAGGGCCTGTTCGGCACTATCGAAGAATTCGACATTCTGTGGTTTGGGCAAGCGCGCATGGCTGCTGGGATTGCAGTAGATGCCTGTGGTCTTCACGGCATAGACAAACTGTCCGTCAGCCTTGGGATCGCGCGCGACCACGGCGGCCCAGCGCGGATCGTTTTCGATGGTGACCTTGGTCGATTGGGTTGTCATGGCGTCACGTCCATTGAGGGGTTGCCTGCACATTAACCATGGGGCAATTCCCACACACTCCGGCGCTTGCGGTCAAATTCGAAGTCATTATCCAGCGGTACGGAAGGTGAAGTTGATGCGTTGCTCGCCGAGTTTCGGATGATGTCCGTCCTTGATCGGCAACACACCGTGATAACGCAAGCGATCGACGCCACCCCAGACCACGATGTCGCCGTGGAACAGGGGGACGCGCTGACTTTTGTCGCCGCGTGCAAAGCCGCCGAACAGGAACATCGCCGGCAAGCCCAGGGATACCGAAACGATGGGGGCTGCGTAGGAATGTTCGTCTTTGTCCTGGTGCAATGACATTTTTGCCCCGGGGATATAGCGGTTGATCAGGCAGGAGTCCGGCGCAAAACCGGTAAACCCTGCTGCCTGCGCCGCCGCTTGTGCCAGTTGGAAAAACACCTTGGGCATCATTGGCCAGGGCCGGCCGGTCTGTGGGTCGTCGCGGGTGTACCGATAGCCGCTGCGGTCCGTGGTCCAGCCGAATGTGCCACAACTGCTCAAGGCAACCGACATGGTGAAACCGCCGGGTGTGACCATTTGCCGAAATGGCGCGGCCACCAGCACTTCTGCCAGGGCAGGCAGCAAGCGCTCCAGCCAGGGCAGGGCGAAGCCCCTGAGTACGTAGGACTGTTCGCCGATCTGCTCGCGCCTGGGCTGTTGCTCGGGCTCTGCATCGGCAAACAGATCGAAAGTCAGCGGATTCATGGGTTCATGATGCATCGTGAAAGATGATTCCAAGGGTATGCCGTTTGCCGCTGTGCAGGCGACTCACGCCGTGACGCAGGGTCACGCGGTAGTAGCCGCGAGTCCCTTTGACCGGCCGTTGATTGACCGCAAAGATCAACCCGTCACCTTGCTTCAGGCCGATGACCATCGGGCGTGACTGCATTCGCGGGCGCTGTTCAGTCAGGACAAACTCACCGCCGGTGAAGTCTTGATCCGGGTCTGATAGCAAAATCGCCACTTGCAGCGGGAACACGTGTTCACCGTATAGATCCTGATGCAAACAGTTGTAGTCCTGCGGACCATATTGCAGCAACAAGGGTGTCGGACGGTTCTGACCGGCGGCATGGCAGCGTTCGAGGAAGGCGGGATGGGCTTCAGGAAAACGGTCCGGCAACCCCATCTGTTCCTGCCAGCGATTGGCGATGGGCACCAGTCGTGGGTAGAGCGCGCTGCGCAAGCGGGCCACCAGTTCCGGCAACGGATAGCTGAAATATTTGTACTCGCCTCGGCCGAACCCGTGACGAGCCATCACCACGTGGGAGCGAAACAGTTCGGTTCGAGGGTACAGGGCGCTGACTTGGCCGCAAGCCTTGTGGCTCAGCAGTGACGGGATGACGGCGTAGCCGTCCTGATCAAGTTGCTGCTCCAGCCGGGGCCAGTCCAGCCGGTCCAGATATTGCTCGCTCATTGCCGGGCCTCTTGTTGTTGAGGTGGCCAGTCTGCAAGGCAAGGATGAAGCTGGCACTCCGGTGCTTGCGGTCGAACTGCGAGTGGGAGGCGACGTCCATTGTCGCTCCGGATCGCGTTACAGCGCTTTGCTGACGCTGATGTCGCTGATGACATCGTCCTGCCCATGAAGGGCATCCAGCGCCGCTTTGGCTTCTTCCGGGGTGCCGTTTTCAAGCTGGGCAAACTCGAAGCGGCGCTCACCGTTGAGTTTGTATTTGATGACGTACTTGGTCGTTTGGGCCACGGTTGTATCTGCCTGTCTTGTGTTTCGGGTTCGCTGATCAGCTCAGTTTCGTGCTGGAACGGCGAATGATTTTGATCGAGTGCGTCAGGGTGGGTTTGCGCGTCACGCTGATGGCGCGGTGGTTGACGGTGTCGATCGTGATGTTCCAGAAGCCGGTGCTAGGGGCGGTGATGCGGGCCGGAAAGGTGTCGAATGCACCGCCGTGATAGGTGTGACGGCCGCCATTCTTGAAGCTGCGGAAGTTGGCGTCGTTCATCAAGCGGATGTTGCACATTTGGGAGCATTGAATGACGACGATGTCGTCTTCATTGAGGTGCTCGCGCTGATGGATAAATTTCATGAGGCGCCTCCAGAAGGGCTTTTTCTACAAAATCAAAACGATAGCATGGGCGATTGGCGCAGTTTATCAGCCCGAACGCCTTATTATCCGGCCGCTTCGACAATAAAAAACGCTTATTTCACATTTGATGAGCGATAAAGCAGTTTGTCTCGGAGAAAAATCGCAGTTGCGCTGTCCGAGCTTCTTTATCGGAGGTTTGGTATGAAGTGGGGTTTGTGGTTGTTGCCGATGGCATTGACGATCAGTGGTTGCGCGAACGTCTCGGAGATCAACGAGTCCTTGCCGACGATGAACGTGATTTCCGGCAAGAAGCCCCATGAATACGCGCAATGCCTGAGCGAAAAGCTGGCCGCCAGCCGTGGTGCCTTGCAGATCCAGCCGCACAAGGATGGCTTGCGCGTGATCGTGCCGCTCAAGTACTCCTCCGGTCCGTCTGCCGTGTTTGACATTGAAGAACGCTCCGGCGGCAGCAGCATCAAGCTGCACGAGAGCATGTCCAATGTCCCGGTGCGGCCAAAGGACGTACAGAATGCTGCCAACGAGTGCATTTCCGGCTGATAGACTATCGACCATCAGCACCGATGCCGCCCAAGCCCTGCTTTGGCGGCATCGTCATTTCTGGAGTCGAACATGAAGCGAGAGCAAGTCCGGGAGCGCCATGCAGAGGGTTTGATCTCTGCCACCCACGTGATTCAGAACCCGGCGGAGCTGGGGGAATGGATCGTGTTTTTCAAGAAAAGCGCCGGGCGCAGCTATTTCCTGGTGGATGACAATGATGAAGTCGAGTCCTTCAGCCGCCTTGATGATCTGATCGATACCGTGCGCGGGCTTGGAATCAAATTCGCCGAAATCCATTTGTAGGGCGTGGTGCCTTACTTGCAGATCACCACGACGTTGCGGCTCTTGTAGTTGCCGACGTCGGCGCCGAGGGTCTTTTCGCTCTCCTTGAGCGCGGGGGTGCCATCGGTCCCGACAATCTTGTAACCGGTGCCCGCGCAGGACGCATCGGCCTTTTCGTAGCACGCAGCCCAGGAGTTGGCTTCCCCGGAGCAGTCAATCGATAGACCTTGCTCTCCGTTAGCGAGGTAGGTTTGTTCCGACGTTGCGCAGCCGCTCAGGGCCAATACCGTTAGCAAAGGCAAAATTTTATTCATGGCTTGATCATCGTCAGGGGGGTGGGCTAAGGCTGAGACAGCGCCGTAATCAAAAGGTTATAGCCAAAGGCCACTTCTTTTTCGTTTTTCATAAAAAAGCCCTGCGCCATGGCAGGGCTTTTCCCATCGAGCGTCGATCAGCTCTTGTCCTTGCCGCGTCGCTTGGGTTCCGGGTGCTCAAGCTCCAGCACCGAGGCCACTTCGATTGCCAGGGCTTCGGAAGGGAAAGGCCCGGCGATATTTTCACCGGAGACACTGGCCACCCACCATTGGCCGTCTTTCTCCTGATTGATCAGGAATCCGTTGACGCTTTTTACTGCCGACATCTACTTGCCTCGTTGTCTGGTTCAATCGCGCCATGATACCGCCAAACGCACTCAAGGGGTGCCGATGGGCGTATGGTGATGGGTTTCGGGCGGTAGAAAGCCGTGCAATTGTGCAAGTCTCTGCTATGCATAAGAGGCTGTGCAGCGACCTGCGCACTCTCGCAGGGAACTATCGGCAAGAATATTTCTCTATGTTGACATCGGTTAGCCAGCGCGGGGCATTGTAAGGTGCACGCCGCCTGATTAGACTGCGCCGAAACTCGTACACACAGCCCTTTCAAGGACTTATATGATCAAGAAATGCTTGTTCCCAGCAGCCGGTTACGGTACTCGCTTCCTGCCAGCGACTAAAGCCATGCCCAAAGAAATGCTGCCGGTGGTGAACAAGCCACTGATCCAGTACGGCGTCGAAGAAGCACTGGATGCCGGCTTGAACGAAATCTCCATCGTCACCGGTCGCGGCAAGCGCGCCTTGGAAGACCACTTCGACATCAGCTACGAGCTGGAAAACCAGATCAAGGGCACCGACAAGGAGAAATACCTGGTCGGCATCCGCCGCCTGTTGGATGAGTGCTCGTTCTCCTACACTCGCCAGACTGAAATGAAAGGTTTGGGTCATGCGATCCTGACCGGTCGTCCACTGATCGGCGACGAGCCGTTCGCCGTGGTGTTGGCGGATGACCTGTGCGTCAACCTGGAAGGTGACGGCGTACTGAAGCAGATGGTCAAGTTGTACAAGCAGTATCGCTGCACCATCGTCGCGATCATGGAAGTCGATCCGCAAGAAACCAGCAAGTACGGTGTGATTGCCGGCGACCTGATTGGTGACGACCTGTACCGCGTGCGCAATATGGTCGAGAAGCCAAAGCCGGAAGATGCCCCGTCGAACCTGGCGATCATCGGTCGTTACATCATGACGCCGGACATCTTCAGCCTGATCGAGCAAACCGAGCCAGGCAAAGGTGGCGAGATCCAGATCACTGACGCCCTGATGAAACAGGCGCAGGATGGTTGCGTGATTGCCTACAAGTTCAAGGGCAAGCGTTTCGACTGCGGTGGCGCCGAAGGCTACATCGACGCGACCAACTTCTGCTTCGAGAACTTCTACAAGACGGGTAAGGCGTACTGATCGCTTTCGACCTGCCTGTATTGAAAAGCCACCTTCGGGTGGCTTTTTCATTTGTGCGCCAGGCGTGGCGCGTTGCGCGTAAGCGCAACCAGCTTGGCTGTGGTGGCCTCGCTGGTGACTTGGAGGTGAAAGTCCTCTACACACCCGGCAAGGGGAAGTGTTAGCCAGAGGCAAGGGTGTCGCGGGTGACTG
>NZ_JAGYGI010000039.1:0-38331 GCF_019947365.1 Pseudomonas sp. GL-R-26
TGCCGGCACGCATCACCCACCCCCAGAGCAACCCCCTGTACACCGAAATCGACCTGCAAGGGCGCTACCGGGTCAAGTTCCTCTTCGACCGCGACACCTGGCCCGCCGGCCGCGAAAGCAAATGGCTGCGCCAGGCCCGCGCCTACGCCGGCGACACCTACGGCCTGCACCTGCCGCTGATCGCTGGCACCGAAGTCGCCATCGCTTTCGAGCAGGGCGACCCGGACCGCCCCTACATCGCCCACGCCCTGCACGACGACCAGCACCCCGACCTGGTGACCCAGCGCAACGACCACCGCAATGTGCTGCGCACGCCGACCAACAACAAGTTGCGCATGGATGACACGCGGGGGCAGGAGCACGTCAAGCTCAGTACCGAGTATGGCGGCAAGAGCCAACTCAACCTCGGGCATCTGGTGGATGGCCAGCGCAAGAAGCGGGGGGAAGGGTTTGAACTGCGTACGGATGATTGGGGCAGTCTGCGTGCAGGCAAAGGCGTATTCATCAGTGCCGACGCGCAGCCCAAAGCGCAGGGCCCGGTGCTGGACATGGACGCCGCCGTGGCCCGTCTGCAACAGGCCGGTGAACAGCTGCAACAGCTCTCCAGCGACGCCCAGACCGCCCGCGCCGAACCGGCCGATGTTGCCGCGCAACTGAACCTGCTGCGCCAGGATCTGGAACAGCTCAAATCCCAGGTCCTGCTGCTCAGCGCCCCCCAAGGCATCGCCCTGACCAGCGGAAAACACCTGCAACTGGCGGCGCAGGACAACCTGATGCTCAACGCCGGTGGCGAAGCCGACCTCAGCGTGGTCAAGCGCCTGTTCATCGGCGTCGGCCAGGGCCTGAGCCTGTTCGTACGCAAGCTCGGCATCAAGCTGATCGCCAACCAGGGCCCGGTGAGCGTGCAGGCGCAGAACGATCGCCTGGAACTGATCGCCCGGCATGGTCTGGACATCACCAGCACCGAAGACGAAATCCACATCACGGCAAAGAAGAAAATCGTCCTCAACGGCGGTGGCAGCTACCTCAGCCTGGAAGCGAGCGGCATCGAATCGGGCACGGCGGGCGATCACAAGGTCAACGCGGCGCATTTCGAACACAGCGGTGCAGCCAAACAAATACTCGAAATACCTCCGCTATCCCCGTTGACCGAGCACGACCACGAGTCCTTGGGGCTTACGGATTTCTCGGGCTGACCCCTGTGCCATTCAAGGAGTGAAAACACATCATGCGCGATTTACTTGTTTGGTTTTTTGGGACTCAGGCGTTTGACCGCCACCCACAATCAGAGCCCCCCTTTACTCCCGCCCAACCACGGCCGACTCAAGCAGCCCCAACGCCAGAACCAGAGCGTGAAGCACTGCAACCGTTGAAAAACTGGAGCCATCCGTTCAAGGACAAGCGCGATCCGCTGCGGCAGCTGACCCACATGGCCAACGCAGCGGCGGGCTACTACCCCTTGGGTCGAAACGGCCTCTGGCACGGCGGCGTGCATTTTGACAGCGGCACTGCCGGTCCCCTGGATCAATCCAGCGTGCATTGCCTGGCCGACGGTGAAGTGGTGGCCTACCGCATCGACACCCATTCGCCGACCACGCCCTACATCGTCAACAAACAGTCCTTAGAGAAACCGTTCTCGCGCAACTTCGTGCTGGTGCGCCATCGCCTTCAGCCGCCGAAAATCGAAGGCAGCCCGGACACCCCACCCAGCCTGACCTTCTACAGCCTGTACATGCACCTGCGGGATTGGGCGAGTTATGAAGCAGACGCTACGCTGCAACGTCCAGCCTTTTGGCCAGAACGTAATCTGCGAGTCAGAGCGGACGTCTCCAACACTCGCGTAGGCACCTCGACACCCAAAGGGTTGATAGTGCTCACCAAGCCGGCTGAAGGCGGTCATATGCTTCACCTCGACCTGCTGCCACCCGGCACGCCGGTGGTGGTCAGTGGCGAGGGCAAATACCGCAAGCTGGAACACTCCCGGGGCCCGGCTTCACTGTGTAACGCCGATGGCTCTCTGCAAGGCTATGTTGCCTTCCGCAGTCTGGACCATGTCAGCGGTGAGACCTATCGGGTCAGTTCTTCCGGTGATCATACGAATGTTCGGTCCCGCTTCGATCTCAACGGTCGTGACTTGCTCCTATTGAGGCAAGGAACGGAAATCACCATCAGTGGTGAAGGCGAGTTTCGCAAGCTGGAAAGCATCAGCCAATACGTGCTGGCCGCGTCGCTACAGGGTGAGCCAGCAGCGCTGACGGATCAGGTGGTGGTGCTCGACCACCCGCTGCCGATCAAGGCCGGGAATCTGATAGGCCATATCGGTCAATATCACGAATGCCGTGCCGAGCACCCGGAAGAGAAGCTGCACCTGGAAGTGTTCAGCGGCGATGACGTCGATATTTTCATCGAGGCCAGTCGTGCCTGGGCCCAGCGCCTGCCGGATAAAGACAAGACCTGGCTGAAGCTGGTCAAGGGCACGGCCGTGGTGACTCATGAAGACAATGCCACTGCCGCCCGCCTGCAGATGGCGAGTGCCTCCAGCCCACTCAGCGCCGCCGACCTGTTGCTCCCTAAAAGTGTGCTGGATGCTCTGCCGGCCGACCGAAAAATCCAGGTGCCGGCCAGCCCGAGCCACAACGCCCGCACCTGGTATCGCCTGGACGGGCTGCTACACGACGCGGACAACAACCTGCTCGACGGCTGGGTGCGCGAAGAAGTCGGTGTCACACCATGGCTCAGCCCATGGTCCTGGGAAGGCTACGACATCATCTACGACTACGGCACGCCTCGACATGCCCTCGCCTCGTTCTTCAGCAACATCCGCCAATTCAACGAAACGCAACTCGAACGCTACCGCCCCATGGTCGACGCTGAAGACAAAGGACCGGTCAAGAGCCGACTGTTCGACATCATCGACCGCAACCGCGACGGCAAAATGACCGCCGAGGAGCTGCAGGCAGCCATCACCCTGCCGGCCCATGCGCAATCGATATCGCAACTGATCATCTACAAGGAAAGCGAGTGGTATCACCAGTCACAAAAATGGGACGCGCTGGATGAGTTGCTCGGCCATAGCGGCTCGACGCCGCATTTGAACTGGTTGGCGGAGAAACAGCGGATCAAGCAGATAAGTTGGTGGAGTGAGGTGGCGGAGAAAGTGGGGTTGCCGTCATGGGGGAAGGTGTATCACTTTCATCCAATTGGCTTAGTCACAAACTTTCCGGCGAAAGATAAGTGCGCTTGCGGTTGTTGCTTCGGTGCGAATTTTGTGACTACACGTTATGGGCAACAGCACGGTCCAGTTTACTGGGGAAAATCAAAACTTGCAGACTTCAAAGGTTGGGATGATTTAGTTAACAGAGGAATTGTGACAACCGGGGAGCGCGCAATCCTCGTGGCGATGTCTGAAAACGAGGGCAATCTAGATGCCCTGCAGTCATATGATAGCGAGATATTGACTGCTGGCGCGATGCAGAAAACGATCAATCCACAAGGTTCGGGCGAGCTATCGCAACAGGTCTACGAATTCAAACAAGAACACCCTGGCCTATATCAGTCGTTATTCATGGCGTGCGGCTGGGAAGTCAGAACGGAAAATGGAAGACCGTTTCTTTATTATAACGGCATTACTGGCACCCATCTAAAAACCTTGCTACGCAATGGCTTTGATCAGGCATCATTTGAAAGCAAGGCCAAACTCAAATCTAAACCGCTGGCTGTATTTGCTCATGCGATTACCACAAATGAATATATAACGAAACAAGTAATGGATTTTGTTCGTCGCCTTAGAACGTCAAATTCAGTGACACCAACTGGATATCGTCCACGCATTATAAGTAATTACATTCGCTCGAATTTGGGAAAGGCAATTGTTCTCGATCATCACGTTAATCGTCCCGGCAATGTTGCAAACGACTTCGGCAATGCTCTTCAAATTCTTTATAACATGCACCCGACCTTAACTGACAATCCGGCACATTGGGGGGTAAATCATACAGAGCACGAAACTGCTTTATTGGAAATTTATGGCCCATCACGTCGCATGACTGATGCGGATCTTCGTTATAGAAGCCTGAAGAATAAATTATGAAACGCCGCCTCGTAATATTACTAGCAATTCCGCTTAACCCCGGAAACTTTGGGTACGCTTCAACTGAATGTGTCGAAGTAAAGAAAACATCGCGCATTGAGCATCTTCAGTATAGCGACCCGATTGGCAAACGATATCGCACCCTGACGATACTTAACAACGATAAAACCATACGAGAACTTCGTGGAGAAATAGACAATGGTGGGACATTTGAAAAAATAGATCCCCCCGAATTGTCACCAGACGGTAATTTCGTGTTACTGAGCCAAATCGAATCCGGCGAAGTAGAAACCTCAAGCGGCTCAGCAATACACCACGAGGTCGCCTACTGCGAGTTGGTGGATTTACGCAGTGGTTGCATTATTGCAAGAGAAACTGGTGAATTTTGCGGTGGCACGTTTACGCAGGATGGCAGGTGGAAAAACCAACTCTACCCTGAATTTCATTTAACCACTGAGATTCCTAGAGCAAAAAAATATGTGGAAGGCATGTTGAAATTTGCAGATTCTCCGGCGTCCTCATTTGACAATCTTCTAATTTGCGACCCGCCTGACGCTAACAACAAAGAAGACTATCGCACTATAATTGAGAACAACATCTTCAATTTGGACAACATTCAGCGTGAGTTCTTAAGACAAAATCTGAATGACAACTAGTGCTTTGCGAAGTATTCACAGCGACATTCTCGCAAAACTGTCGACTGGCGCGAAAGTCAAGTTGAGCGGAGAAGTCAATTACCACAAATAGGAACGCGTCAATCAACACATGAATATTGCGTCGCTCCAAGACGTGCTGGCCGCTTCGTTGCGGGGTGAGCCGGCAGCGTTGAGCCGACTGTTCGACATCATCGACCGCAACCGCGACGGCAAAATGACCGCCGAGGAGCTGCAGGCAGCCATCACCCTGCCGGCCCATGCGCAATCGATATCGCAACTGATCATCTACAAGGAAAGCGAGTGGTATCACCAGTCACAAAAATGGGACGCGCTGGATGAGTTGCTCGGCCATAGCGGCTCGACGCCGCATTTGAACTGGTTGGCGGAGAAGCAGCGGATCAAGCAGATAAGTTGGTGGAGTGAGGTGGCAGAGAAAGTCGGGTTGCCGGTGTATGGGAAGGTGTTTCACTTTCATCCGGTGGGGGTGAGTGGATTGCTCAACACGACTGAAAGAAGAATTACTGTGGAACTGTTAGAAAAAGTCACGGGGAAATCTGGCAATTGGTTTACGGGACGAGGAGGTGGACGCAACTTTATTAACGAATTCAAGGCGAGATATCCATTAATACACAAACATGACAAGTATGAATTTGTTGCTAGTTTAAATAAAGCTTTTGAGAGATATCAAATTACAAGCCCGCACCAACAAGCACATTTTATTGCTCAGTGTTTTCACGAGTCAGCGGGCTTCGAAACAACTGTAGAATTTGCGTCAGGTGAGCAGTACGACCCTGGCAGGCATGTCAATGCTGCAGCCAGCGGGAATACGGAAATCGGTGATGGCCCTAGATATAAAGGAAGAGGTCTAATTCAGCTCACTTGGAAAAATAATTATGCAGCTTACTCGAGCTACAGAGGAGTTGACTTTGTACGCTCGCCAAACTTAATTGCCGAAAACATGTTTGATGCCATAGATGTTTCATGTTGGTACTGGCGGCACAACGGCGCGGTAAGTAGACGACACAATGCACGTGGAAACATTAACATCCTTATAGACAACGAGCCCGACAATGTCAGGCTCGTTACGTTGGCGGTAAATGGTGGTGATAATGGACTGCATGAACGAGTAAAAATATACGAAGCGATTAGAGAAGAGTGGGGATTAAATAAATGAACACCATGAAACCGGTATTAACTGCTGGACTTTCACTGGCGCTATGCTTTCTTTCTTTTGGGGTTAATGCTGACCCTTCACTGCCTATTCTAAAAATTGATAATCGCACACCTCTTGCGATTTCGGTTTCTTTGCAAGGGATTCCTTATTCATTGCCGCCACCTACTAATTTCATGAGGCAAATCGAAGGGATTTATAGCAATGTTTATATTGAGGATTTAGATGGAGATGGAATAGGAGAAGTAATTTTTCGTCTAGAAGGAGACAGCATCAATATCTGCTATAAGGTATTGCAATACAGAGCCGCCAGCAATTCTTTAGATGAATTAATTTTCGATGATGGGGCTTTGTGTAATTTTAGAATCGGAGGTGATTATATCACCAGCTCCTACAGGGATGGCTCGACATGGAGTGAATATTTATATCACATTAGAGATGGGGTAGTTAAGCTTGAGATTCTAGATAGTTGCGTTGGGTGTGGAGAAATAAAGAGAGAGGTGTATCACCCGGATGGGTCAATTACTCGGCTTTTGGTTTCCGATAATGTTGATCATGAGCGTAGAACTCCATTGAGCGCTACGGTTTCATCATTTAAAGCCGTTATTTTTTCTTCGCCAGAGGCTGCAAGGTATACAAAAAAATATTTAGTCCAAGGAGACGAGGTCACACTGCTCGACTTTTTCAAAGACGATGATGGTTCGGATTGGATTGAATTTAGGTTTTCGGGGGTGGCAGTGACCGAAGGATGGTTAAAATGCAGTGACCTAGATAATTGCGAGAATATCAAGTAAATGTTCTCACCGCTGATCACCCACACAGAAAGTAAGTGGAATCAACAGCCACAGAAGTGGGAGGCGCTGGATGAGTTACTCGACCATAGCGGCTCGACGCCGCATTTGAACTGGCTGGCGGAGAAAAAGCGGATCAAGCAATTGATTTGTTAGGGGGACGAGGCGGACAGCGAGGGGTTGCCGGTGCAGGGTAAGGTGTTTCACTTTCATCCGGCGGGGTTGGATGGACAGTTGGCGAAGCTAGGTAGTCCAATTGATGTGGATGAGCTTTTAATGCAATACGAGAAGACACATACGCACTTCTCGCCTGCCATTTTAAAGCAGACATCAAAATTTTCCATGGAGTTTTAACATGACTAAATACTTTCCCCTACTCCTATCGCTACTACTTCTAGCCTGTTCAAAAGCTGCATCTAGAGAAATAGTGAGCGGGCAAACTCCGAGAAGTATCATACTGCGCGATAGCAATAGCGAAGTGACCTACAAGAATATAGTTGGCGACAAAGAAGGTTTCGACCGAAAACTAATAACCATAAATGACTCCCCTGCACTGCGCGCGAGTGCTAGATATAAGTTCTACTACACTCTGACACCTAAGGAGAACGAGATACTAATTGACTGCGCCTACTTTGACGTACGAAATATTTATAATGGCACCAGAGTATCCACCGCTATATGCGGGCTAAATACACAACTTACCGAGAACTACGATGAGATTGCGCAGGATTATTCAAATACATGGAGAGAGTCATTTTTTTCATTTGACACTAAAGAGATATTTGAGACTGGTATTGGGAAAGATTTTTTCCTGGGAAAAATAGGAGAAATTGAAATCTTTGATAGATACCCATCAGCAAACTCACTAGAAAACTCAGCACCTCAAAAAATCATTAAAAGTCGCTCTGGGTGCTTCAACTTTGCAGATGCTGTTGGATTTCTGGTTTTTATCAACAAAGATAACCCCACTCTCCATTACCTTGACGTGCTTCGCTCTGAAGATCCGCTGCGACTTCAAAGAATGCAGGAGCAAGATCTAAAAAAAATTGCGGTGAAAAAATGTACGTGACGCTTTCAGAGTAACCTTTGAAATGCGAATTTTTCAAAGCTGTGCACACTCGTAAAAATTAGACTATTATCCCGACGGATAGATTTTACAAGCGTTCTAAATATGTGGAGAATTAAAAATCAACCAATTAGGATATATATTATTCCTTGCTCTTGCATCACTTCAAACTGCAAGAGCTGACGTAAATTACTCCGCAGCATCCGAAGTAAACTCCGGAAGAATTAAAGACACGCTAGTTCGATATATAAAGACATTCGAAGATGATTGCCTTGAAGTCGAGGTAGTGAATGCAGGCGCTAAGCTTAGCGTGCTATCAAGCATGCATTTATGTAGCTTTGAAGGTAAGCCGTTCTCAACAGGATTTGCTTATGCAGGTTTTCAAGATATAACTTTTGAAAAAGATGGCATCCACTTAACTTTAAGCATTACGCCTTTGGAACCTACGGGTGAGGAAGTAAGGGAATGCGTGATCCCAATTGCAGAGGGAAACATGAGCGATCTCCAATGCTCTAGCGCAAGGAGACTAAACTGACTTAGCGGAAGAAATAATTGAAAAAACTCGGTACTGAATAGGTCTAATCAAAGAATTGGTAACGGGTATTGCCTCGACGGCTGGGTACGCGAAGAAGTCGGTACCTTGCATCGGCTCAACCCCCTGGTCCCGGCCTCGTGCTACAGCAACATCCGCCACTTCAACGAAACGCAACTCGAACGCTACCGCCTCATGGCCGACGCAGAAGACAAGGGACCGGTCAAGAGCCGACTGTTCGACACCATCGACCGCAACCGCGACGGCAAAATGACCGCCGAGGAACTGCAGGCAGCCATCCGCCTGCCGGCCCATGCGCAGTCAATTTCGCAACTGATCATCCACAAGGAAAGTGAGTGGTATCACCAGCCACAGAAGTGGAACGCGCTGGATGACTTGCTTGGCCATAGCGGTTCGACTCCGCATTTGAACTGGTTGGCGGAGAAACAGAGGATCATGAAATAGGAATCGAGAGAAAACCCGCCTGTCCGGTCGCTCGGCCGACACCCATGAAGGGGGGCATGGCGGTCTCAATTTTCAGGCAAAAAAAATCCCAGGCAGCTGATGGACGCCTGGGATTTAAAAATGCATAAACCGTGGTGGTGAACGCGGCGCGGATATTACGGAATATTTCGGCCTGTAACAAGATATTTTTATTCACTATCCAGTTACTAATCCTTCTAACCCCTTCAATATCCACATCTTTTCCAAGGGCAACTACAGAAACCAGCGATACTCCCGCGCGCTGATGTCATGCAGAAATGCCAGATGATCCTGACGCTTGTTTTCGCAGTAGACGTCCACGAACTCCGCCCCCAAGCCCTCGCGCAACGATGCATGATTTTGCATGGACTGCACGGCTTCAAGCATTTCCAACGGAAAGTCGATGCCACTGCCGCGGTCTTCGTTGAGCGGTGCAATCGGCTCGCGCTCCCCTTCCAGGCCTTGCTCCAACCCCACCAGGATCGCCGCCAACGCCAGATACGGGTTGGCATCAGCGCCCGCCAGGCGATGTTCGATGCGCAGGTTCTTGATGTCCGACTCCGGAATACGCAAGCAGGCATCGCGATCCTCGAAGCCCCAACTGGCGCGGGACGCGACGTTCACGGTACCGCTCAAGCGGCGCATGGCATTGTGGTTCGGAGCAAAGATCGGCATGCAGTGCGGCAACACCTCCAGGCAACCGGCCACTGCATGGCGCAGCGCCCGCTGGCCGTTCGCCGCCAGCAGGTTGTTGCCGGCCTGGTCATACAGGCTGACATGCACGTGCATGCCGCTGCCGGGGTGCTGCAGGTAGGGTTTGGCCATGAAGCTGGCGCGGTAGTTGTGCTTGAGCGCTACGCCCCGGGTGCTGCGGCAGAACAGGGCCGCCCAGTCGGCGGCGCGCAGGCCGTCATCGCAATGGCCGAAGTTGATTTCGAACTGGCCCGGGCCGAGCTCGGCGGTGATCACCGTGGCATCGACGCCCTGGGCTCGCGCGGTCTCGACCATTTCATCGAGCACCGGGGCGAAACGCGACAAGCGTTCGATGTGCATGTTCGGCTGATCGTCGGCATCGCCGGTCAATTCATCACGAGGGAACTGCGGCAAGCCGTCCTTCAAGCGGCTGTCGAACAGGTAAAACTCCAGCTCGAAGGCCACCACCGGGAAAATGCCTTTACGATGCAGTCGGTCCAGCACCCGTGCCAGCACTTCACGGGGTTCGAATTCGATGGGCTTTTCGGTGCCGTCGGAGGTGATCAGCATCTGGCCCAGGGGCTGCTTTTCCCAGCTCACCAGCTTCAAGGTGCCGGGCACCAAACGGCGCAGCGCATCCGGGTCACCATCGTTGAAGCAGTAATCGCCGATCTTGAACAGTCCGCCCTGGGTGCCGAGCAGCACGCAGTTCTGCGGCAGCTTCAGTGCACTGCCGGCAGCGACTTTTTCCAGCATCTCGATCGGGTAGCGCTTGCCGTAGAAATGCCCCGGAATGTCCAGGGAGATCAGGTCGACGTAACGCACTTCGGGGTTGCAGTGGCGGAAGTTGCGAACCTCGGCCAGCAGTTCAGAGCACACAGCATCCATCGTTTTGTTCCTTGTTGTTATCAGGTGTAAACCCAAAGCACACGGGTCAGTTGGTCGGACAGGTTGCCGTAGCGGCAGTGCGCATGGCTGGCCAGTTGAAAGCTGTCACCGGGATGCAGGGTCACCGGTTCGTTGTCGTCGAGCCACAGGGTCAACTGCCCTTCCAGGACGTAACCGCCCTGCTCGGAGCTGTCCTTCATGTGTCGGTCACCGCTGCTGGCGCCGGGTTCGAGCTGGCTTTCGAGCATCGAAAAGGACGCGCGCATCTTTGGCGACACGAGGATGTCGGTGATGCCGTCGGCGTAGTACAGCGTGCGGCGCTCGTCCGGGCGGGTGACCCAGGACAAGGCCATGGGTTTGGGCAGGCTGTAGAAATAGGTGGTTGGCACCCCCAGGGTTTCGCTGATGGCGGTCAGGTCCGCCACGGTCGGGCGCGACAGGCCACGTTCGACCTGGGACAGAAAACCCACGGAGCGACCGATTTTGTCCGCCAGTTCCTTGAGGGTGTATTTCTTGTGCTTGCGCAGGTCCTGGATCAGGATCGCCAGCGCCGAGATTTCTTCTTGCATGTCCATCTAGAGGCTTCCAGAAAGTGTCGCTTCAAATGCTGTCGCGCAGTCGATACCAGGCTTTGCCGATGGCTTCCAGCGGCGCGGCCAGGTATTTGCCGCCGGGAAAACTGCCGTTGTTCAGGCCCTGGTACAGGGACAGCTCGTCGGGCTGACCGAGCACCGCGTCGGACACCGCCCGCGCCGCGGCCAGTGTCGGCAGCACGCCATGCCCGGAATACCCCTGCATCCAGTACAGATCGCCACGGCGTCCGATATCCGGTGTGCGTTTGAGGGTCAGGTCGATGTGGCCGCCCCAGGCAAACTCCAGCCCGACGCCGGTGAGTTGCGGGAACACGCGTTCCAGGAACGGCCGGGTCGCGGCGGCGATGTCCTTGGGCATCCCGCCCAGGTAAGTGCAACCGCCACCGAACAGCAGGCGGTTATCCGGGGTGCGGCGGAAATAATCGAGTACGAACTGGTTGTCGGTCACGCATACGTTGCTCGGCAGCAGCGCGGTGGCTTGCTCCTCGGTGAGCGGCGCAGTCGCGACCTGATAGGTCCCGACCGGCAACACGCAACTGGCCAGTTGTGGGTCGAGTCGGTCGAGGTAAGCGTTGCACGCCAGCACCAGCACATCGGCGCGAATACGACCGCGCTCGGTGTTCACCACAAACCCGTCGCCCTCCTCGCCATAGTTCAGCGCCTTGCTGAGCTCGTGGATGCGCCCACCGGCCCGCTCAATGGCATCGGCAAGGCCCAGGGCCAGTTTCAGCGGATTCAGATGCCCACCCTCGGGATCGAATAGGCCGGCCTGATAGCGCTCGCTGGCAACCCACTGGGCCAAATCGCTGCGCTCGATAAATTGCAGTTTGTCGTGGCCCCACTTGTGGCTGGCCTCGTGTTGCCATTCGGTCAGCAGGCCTACCCGACGGGGCATCACCGAGGTCCAGAGATGACCGGCGCGGTAGTCGCAATCGAACTCATGGCGACCGGGCAAGTCACGCAGCTCCCGTGCGGCCCAGCGCATGCCGTCCCACAGTCGGCGTGCCCGTTCGTAACCCAGTGCCGCTTCCAGCGGTGGCATGTCGCACGACCAGCCAAGAATCGCCTGGCCGCCATTACGCCCGGACGCGGCCCAGGCCACCCGGCTGGCTTCGAGCAAGGTCACGCGCTTGCCGGCCAGCGCCAGGCGCAAAGCCGTGTGCAATCCACTGAAGCCGGCCCCGATGATCAGCACTTCGGTGTCTTGCTCACCTTCCAGTGCGGCTCGATCGACCAGACGATCGGCACAGGAATGGGCGTAGTAACTGTCGACATGCCGGGTGGATTGCTGAAACATACGGCCTCGTGAAATTTTGTATTTTTAATTTCATGAAAAAATACACGGTAAATTTCATACAGGCAATCAATGCGTAAAAAATCCCGCTCAGGCGAACCCGAGCGGGATTTTTTTATTCAGACGTGATGTTCGAATCAATCAGGCCACAGGAATCATCGGATCCGCCGCGGCTCACGCGGTGTCGCGTTTAGCCGCTGGCGGGTAGATCCGTTGGGTGTTGATCTGGGTTTTCAGCGACTTGGCCTCCTCCTTGACCAACTTGACCTGACGATCCCAACCCTCGGTGTACACCACACCCCAGGCCCCCAGGTCCAGGCAGGTCACGTACTTCGGCTGGCTGTACGGCGTCGGGTCGACACCGAGGATCTGTGCCGCCACGTTACTGCCGGCGTGACGCCCCAGGACAATGGCGTGCTGGCAGGTCATCAAGGCGTCCCCCAGGACTATCTGGCGAAAATCTTCACCAAGCTGGCCAAGGCCAGACTGGTAGTCGCCACCGAAGGCGTGCGCGGAGGCTTCAAGCTGGCCCGGCCCGCTGACGAAATCACCTTGCTGGACATCGTCAACGCCATCGACGGCCACAAGTCGATTTTCGATTGTCGGGAGATCCGTGGCCGTTGCGCAGTGTTTGACGGCGCCCCGCCTGAATGGGCATTGGAGGGTCTGTGCGCGGTCCATGGTGCAATGATGGTTGCGCAAAAACGCATGGAAGAGGCACTCGCCCAACAAACCATCCTCGACATCGCCAGGAAATTCGGGCGCAAGGCCCCGCCAGAGTTCGGCGTCAAGGTGGAAAGCTGGATGGGCGAACGTCGGGAACGCAAAAGTGCCGCCCAGGCCAGCGAGCAAATCATCCCGACGACCAACCTTTCAGACTGATCCACAAAAAAAAACCGGATGCACGCCAGGCATCCGGTTTTTTCTCAATTGAGTCGAAAAACGGTCGGTGACCGATTTTCACTCTCCCGCGCTTACAAACAGTCGCGCACGATTTTGCGCAGGTCGCCGGACTTGGCCCAAGGTGGCCCCTGATACAGCGAAACCTGGCTGCCGTCCTTGTACTTCACGATATCCAGCACTTCGTCGGCCGTGATCACACTGGGCGCGGTGATGCGGTATCCGTTGGATATCGAAATCTGGGTCGTATTCGATACTTCCTTTTGCCAGGCAGGCAACACGCACGCCGCATACTCTTTTGGCGCCTTCGCGCTGTGCTTGCTGACATTCGGCTCGCCCGGTACCAGCGACGCCGGCAACGAGCACCCGCCCAGCAATGCCAGCACGACCCCCCCCATCAACATCCGCATGCTGCTTCCTTAAATTAGAAAAAAGAGAATGTAGCTCGCCGTCGTCACTACATCCATCCCCAACGATTCGGCGTGTCATTGATATCGCTTCTACCGGTTAGTTCCTTGCCTTCAGATAATCCATCCATCTTTCGCGGGCTTCATGCTGGCGTTGCTTGACTTGCTCCCATTTTGGCCCGATGAGTTGATGAGCCGATATCAGTTTTTCCCGACCAAAGGAAACCCCGCTGATTCAGACAAACACAACATCCGGTGCGGTAAACGGGTCTAAAATTCCGGAATGAGGAGTTCAGGAGGTCATCATGTGGCTTAACGAATCGGAACAGGAACTTCGGCGTGATCTGCAAGGGCTTGCATCAGATTTGCGCTGGTCGGCCGTGGAGCTTTTGCGCATCGAGCAGCAATTGCGCCTGCTCGGAAACGACATCGACGCGCAAGCCGTTCAGAAACTGTGTGCTTTGTTTCAGGGAGATGAAGCAAAACTGTCCGGCTACGCCGAGGAAGTGAAAGCCAAGGTCATTAGCCGCAACAAGGCTCAATAGCGGGAGCGCTGCCATGAACAGGCCTCTATTCACGCTGGTCGTCGCACTGACTGCGTTGGCAGGCTGCAGCACCAACTCGATCTACCAGGATCAGCCGCTGGTCGCGAAAGTCGACACCGGCATGACCCAGGAGCAAGTCCGGCAAATCGGCGGGCAGCCCCTGGCGGTCAGCGACCGTACTATCGAACCCGGCACCTGCTTTGACTACAAGCTGACTCAGTCCGGCCATCAACAGGCGTTCAATGTCAGCTTTGATGGCCGGGGCATGGTCGACCACAAGAGTTTCATGACCTGCGCGGAATGGAGCCACACGCAACAAAAGGCCCGGGAACCCTCCCGCCCCAGTGGCGGCGGCGGCTACTAGCGTCGTTGCATCATGAAAAAGCCCCGGAGAACCGGGGCTTCGGGCCTGATTTCATTTTGTCTGATGGCTGCCCGCAGGCCTGCCGGCACGAGCCCTGTAGCCGGGCAGCGACGCGGCAAACGCCAGCGCTTCTTCCCGATTGGTAAACGAGCCCAGTCGGTCGCCTTGGGTACACACCCGCCAGGGGCCGTTGTTGACGCTGAGTACGTCGTAACCGTTCATGTGCATTTTGTTCAGCATCGGAACGCTCATAGTCACCTCCTCTTGGGCAGTGATATCAGGTTGACTTGCTTACCTTACACCCACCCTTGTCCAAAATACCGACCAGACGTCGCCATGGAAATTCCATGTTTCGGTTGCACTTATCGTCACATCGGCAGCTCAAATTACTCAGATAGCAGCGTAATCGCGGCCCTGGCCCGAATGCTGCACTTGCATGCCTGCACCATGACAACGGCCATCGGGTAATCCATGAAAGTACGCGCAACGATCATCTGCGAGCAGGAAAGGCATGTACTGCTGGTACGCAAGCCGGGAGGACGCTGGACGCTGCCTGGCGGCAAGCTCGAATGGGGTGAAAGCGCAGCCGATGCCGCCGTTCGCGAGTTGCTGGAAGAAACCGGCCTGCGGGTCGACGAGTTGATGTATGTGCAGGAGTTGGAATCGGACGGCACCCGACACCATGTATTCGAGGTGTCGGTGCTGAACCTGGAACAATTGCGGCCGCTGAACGAGATCTCTGATTGCATCTGGCACCCGCTGGATGCGGTTCACAACCTGAACATCAGCGACGCCATGCGCAGTATTGTCGGCACCTTTGTGCGCCGCTTGTAGACCCTAGCCTTTGGCCAACGCCGTCGCGGCCCTGTCGATCAAGGCTGCCACTTCGGCTGGCATCGACGCCAGTGACGCATGGCTGGCATGCAAGGTCAGAATCTCCCGGGCGTTGAGCCGCGCCGCCATCCATTGCTGGTTTTGTGGCGCGATCATCCGGTCGTCGGTCGAAACCTGATACCACGATGGTTTGTTCTTCCAGGCCACCGTGCCAATGGTGTCACCGAAGGTGCTCGCCAGCGGCGCTTTCTGGGTGAGGCCCATGACCAACCCTTCGGTCGCAGGAAGGTCCTGGCAGAAGCTCTCGTGGTAGAGCTCGGGCTTGACCCACAGGTAACCGTCGCTATCCGGCGCCAGGTTTGCCGCTGCCGCAGGCGGGTGCCGTTGCGTGATGCCGCCGGGGCTTTCGCCGGCGTCCGGGGCGAACGCGGCGATGTACACCAGCCCGACCACATTCGGCTGGTCGCCGGCTTCGGTGATCACTGCGCCGCCGTAGGAGTGCCCCACCAGCAGCACCGGACCGGGCACCTGGGCGACCATCTTGCGCGTGCGCTCGGCATCCTCGGCCAGCGAAGTCAGCGGCAACTCGACGGCACGAATGTGCGTGTCGCCCCGACTGAGCAATTTGACGATGACCTTGTTCCAGTGGGCAGCACCGCCCCAGAAACCATGGACCAGCACGATCGTGGGTTTGTCACTCATCACCTTGACTCCGTTTGCCGTTGGGTTTGTCTGTCGCTTGCCTCAGCCCTGATCGCCACCGCCCACGGGCATGACCATACCGGTGATATAGGACGCTTCGTCGCTGGCCAGAAACAGAATAGCCCCCGCCTGCTCATCCAGGGTGCCGTAGCGTTTCATCAAACTGCTGTCGAGGGTCTGGTCGACGATCTGCTGGTACCAGAGTTTTTCCTGCTCACTCTGCTCGGCACCGTTGCGGGGTATGCGTCGCGGCGGTGCTTCGGTGCCGCCTGGCGCCGTGGCATTGACTCGTACGCCGCGACCGGCGGTTTCGAACGCCAGACAAGCGGTCAAGGCGTTGACCCCACCCTTTGCCGCACCGTAGGGCACGCGGTTGAGGCTGCGGGTGGCGATGGAGGACACGTTGACGATCGCACCACTGCCCTGCTCCAGCATGAACGGCAGCGCGGCATGGCAACACCACAAGGTCGGGAACAGCGAACGGCGAACCTCGGCCTCGATCTGCGACGCGTCATAGTGCTCGAACGGCTTGGCCCAGATTGTCCCGCCAACGTTATTGACCAGCACATCGAGGCGACCGAAGCGCTCGACGGCGGTTTGCATCACCCGACTGCATTCCTCGTATTGCTCAAGGTCGGCGGTCAGGGCCAATACCTGGGTGGTTGACGCCAACTGTTGCTGGACTTCGAACACCAGGTCGGAGCGATCCACCAGGATCAGCTTCGCCCCTTCGGCGGCCATACGCTCGGCCACCCGCCGACCGATGCCTTGGGCAGCGCCGGTGATCAGGGCGACTTTGTCTTGAAATCGGTTCATCTCTGTCTCCCACAACAACGCGATTCAAGCCGCGCTGGCGGCAAATTTTTCGAAGTAAAAGTTGGCCGGTGCGATGCCTTGTTCGCGAATGAACTGGCTGACGGCCTCGACCATCGGCGGCGGCCCGCACAGGTAGACGTCGACGTCGCCATCGTTCAGGTGCTTCGGCTCGATGTGCTGGGTCACGTAGCCCTTGAGCGGGTGCTGGCTCTCGGGGCTGGCGACGCAGGCGCTGAAGGTGAAGTTGGGGATGCGCGCGGCAAAGGCTTCGAGGCGGTCGATTTCCACCAGGTCGAAATCGTGGGTCACGCCGTAGATCAGGTGCAGCGGGTGATCGCTGCCCTGCTCGGCGATCTTCTCCAGCATCGCGGTAAATGGCGCCAGCCCGGTGCCACCGGCCAGCAGCAACAGCGGCCGACGAATGTCACGCAGGTAGAAGCTGCCCAAGGGACCTGCCAGGCTCATGCAGTCGCCGGCCTTGGCCATGCCGGTCAGGAAGCTGCTCATCAGGCCGCCGGGCACATTGCGGATCAGGAAGCTGACCTCGCCATCGCGCTGCAACGAGCTGAACGAGTAGGCACGGGTCTGCTCGCTGCCAGGAATCCCGAGGTTCACATATTGCCCCGGCAGGAACGCCAGCTTGCTCAGGGCCTCACCCTTGATCGACAGCGCGATGGTGCTGTCGGACAACTGGCGCACGGCACTGATGGTGGCGTCGTAGCTGGCCTGACGGGTGCGGCAGACTTCGGAGGATGTCGGTACACGCACCACGCAATCGCTTTTGGCGCGCATCTGGCAGGTCAGGACAAAACCCTGTGCGGCCTCTTCAGGGCTGAGGGCGTCCTCGATGTATTCCTCACCCAGATCGTATTGACCGGCTTCGGCAAAACACTTGCAGGTACCGCAAGCGCCGTCGCGGCAGTCCAGCGGGATGTTGATGCCCTGGCGGTACGCGGCGTCGGCCACGGTTTCGCCGGCGTTGGCGTCGATGAACCGGGTGACGCCGTCTTCAAAATTGAACGCAATGGAATGGGTCATGACGGCAGTCTCACAAGTGGTAAACATCGATGACCTGGCGAACGTAGTCGTTCTTCAGGATCACTTTCTTGGCCAAGATCTGCGTGTTTTCACCGCGCACGTCGAGGGTGTAGAAACTGCTGCCGAAATAGCTGTCGACGGTCTTGTAGCGAAAACTCAGGGTGTGCCAGTTGAAGCGCACCTTGCACAGTCCGTCGCTCTGTTCGAGCAGCTCGATGTTGCTGATGTTGTGGGAGGTGCGAGTGTCCGGCACGCTGGCGCTGGAGCGCTCGGTCTTGATGCGGAAGATGCGGTCTTCCAGGCCCGTGCGGTTGCCGTACCAGATCAGCGAGATTTCCCGCTGCGGGTCCTCGGTCAACTCGTCGTTGTCGTCCCAGGACGGCATCCAGTACGTCGCGTCGGGGGCGTACAGTTCCAGCCATTCGTCCCACTGGCGGTCGTCGAGGTAGCGTGCTTCGCGGTAGAGAAAATCGCGCACCGCTTCATAGGAAATGGTCATTGCACGTCCTCCACGGCGATCAGCTTCGACTGCTCGGCCGCCAGGGCCTTGAGCATGGTCTGCTGCCAATACTTGTGTTGCAGCACGAACAGGCCCTCATCTTCGGTGCGCACGCCACTGAGCAGCGGATGCAGGTCGATTTCCTTGGCTGCCTCGTCGGCGCCTTCGATCCAGTGCTCGGCGCCACGGGACATGTCGTTCCAGGTGGTGACGCTGCCCTGATAGCTGGTCTGGCAGGAGCGGAATTCCTCCAGATCGTCCGGCGTGGCCATGCCGCTGACGTTGAAGAAATCCTCGTACTGACGAATCCGGCTGGAACGGGCGTGGTCGCTCTCGCCTTTGGGGGCGATGCAGTAGATGGTGATTTCCGTGCGGTTGACCGAGATCGGCCGGGCGATGCGGATCTGCGAGCTGAACTGGTCCATCAGGTACACGTTCGGGTACAGGCACAGGTTGCGCGAGTTCTCGATCATCCAGTCGGCGCGGGCCTTGCCGAAGTCTTGCGCCAGCTCATCGCGGCGCTCGTAGAGCGGACGATCCTCGGGGTTGGCCCAGCGGGTCCAGAGCAGCATGTGGCCCTTGTCGAAGGAATAGAAACCGCCGCCCTGCTTGGCCCAGCTGCCGGCGCTCATGGTCGGATTGCTGTCACCCGCCTCGCGCTGCTTGCGCTGGTTCTGGGTGGCCGCGTAGTTCCAGTGCACGGAGCTGACGTGGTAGCCGTCGGCGCCGTTCTCGGCGGTGAGCTTCCAGTTGCCTTCGTAGATGTAGCTGGAAGAGCCGCGCAGCACTTCCAGGCCATCGGCGGACTGGTCGACGATCATGTCGATGATCTTCGCCGACTCGCCCAGGTGCTCGACCAGTGGCAGCACATCGGCTTTCAGGCTGCCGAACAGGAAGCCGCGATAGGACTCGAAACGCGCAACCTTGGTCAGGTCATGGGAGCCTTCGCAGTTGAAGCTCGACGGGTAGCCGGCGTTGGCCGGATCCTTGACCTTGAGCAGTTTGCCGGAGTTGTTGAAGGTCCAGCCGTGGAACGGGCAGGTGTAAGAGCTCTTGTTGCCGGACTTGTGCCGGCACAAGGTCGCGCCACGGTGACTGCAGGCATTGATGAAGGCGTTGAGCACACCGTCCTTGTTGCGCGCGATGAAGATCGACTGGCGCCCCATGGTGGTGGTGTAGAAATCGTTGATGTTGGGGATCTGGCTTTCGTGGGCCAGGTACAGCCAGTTGCCCTCGAAGATGTGTTCCATCTCAAGGTCGAACAACCGGGGATCGGTGAACATCTCGCGTTTGCAGCGATAGAGGCCCTGCTCGGGATCGTCTTCAAGCAGGGAATGCACGTATTCGGGTCGCAGGGTCATGGCCGCCGCCTCCATTGTTATTGTTCAGGCAGGGGTCATGCTAGGACGGGGCAATGGGGCGGACTATCCGCGGGGTGCAGACCTTTATCCGTTTTGTGCAGTCACTGGCGGTGTGTCAGGCGCCGTCAATGGTGAATGTGCCGGCCCCATCGTCGGATCAGACAACATCAAACCTGAAGGTCTCAATGCCGACGTTTGAGGGTATCGGACGGCAATTCGCCGAACTGCTTGCGGTAGCTGTCGGAGAACCGTCCCAGGTGCAGGAAGCCGTAATCCATCGCCACTTCGGTGACGTTGCGCACGTTGCAGGTCGGGTCGCTCAGGCAGGCATTGATGCGTTCCAGGCGTTTCTGGCGCAGGTAGTTTTTCGGCGTAACGCCGGCATTGCGCTCGAACAGTCCATACAACGAGCGCAGGCTCATGTGCGCCTGGCGCGCCAGTGCTTCGCTGTCGATGTCCTGCTTGAGGTTACTGGCGATGTAATCGGCAATCGCCTCGAACGTGGCCGTCTGCGAGCCCAGCTCGAGGCGGCAGACATTGGTTTTCATCAGGCTGAGCATCTTGCTGACGATGATCTGCGTGTAATGCTCCTGCACCCTGGGGATCTGCTCGGTGGATTCAGCCTCCTGGCAGATCATCCCCAACAGGTTGACGAAACCTTCCAGTTCATTGAGCTGATAACGGTTTTCCAGAAAACGCACGCCCTGCCCCGGATAGCGCCAGCGCTGCTCATCGCAGACCGATTCAAACAAGCGGGTCGGGACTTTGAGGATGAATTTTTCGCAATCGTCGGAGTACGTCAGGTCCACCGGATCGTCGGGATTGATCAACAGCAGTTCGCCGGGGGCGAAGTAATGCTCCTGACCGTGGCCGCGCCACAGGCAATTGCCGCGCAGCAGCACTTGCAGGTGATAGATGCTGTCCAGCGCACCGGACGTCACGCGCACACTGGCGCCGTAGCTGATGCGGCACAGGTCGAGGCTGGCGAACTTGCGATGGTCGAGACTGGCCAGCGGGCTGCCGGCACGGGGCATGACAATGCAGTGGTTACCGACGTGCTGATTGACGTAGCCCGACACCGCATAAGGGTCGGCATGGTCGAACACTCTGCTGCGCTGACTCAACAGTTGAGCTTGCATCATCGGGTCACTCTCATTGTTGTTATAGGTTGCGTCGGGCCATTCTAGAACAGTGCGTCAGTCCCTTGAGATATTTCCGGCGAGTTGCACAAACACCCTGTAGTAGCGAGCCTGCTCGCGATGACGGAGTACCAAACAACATAGATGTTGAATGTTAAACCGCTATCGCGAGCAGGCTCGCTCCTACAGGATTGTGTTATCAGTCCTCCAATGCGCGAACCCGCTCGTGGCGCTGCTGTTCTTCAGGCTGGGCAGACGACTGCAGGGTGAAATCGAATTCGATTTCGGCAAAGCGACCGCTCACACCATGGGCCGCTGCGCGCTGCTGATCGTCGCTGAAGGTGATCTTGGCGATCAGTTCGTCACGGGTGGCGTAGGCGAAATCGTCGTGCAAGTACTTTTCGCCATCCAGATTGATCTGGGTAGTCAGGTGGCGATGATCCGGTGCGGAAATGAAGAAGTGCACGTGCGCCGGGCGCTGGCCATGACGGCCCAGTTGATCGAGCAGTTGCTGGGTCGGACCGTCCGGTGGGCAGCCGTAGCCCGACGGCACGATGCTGCGGAAACGGTAACGGCCTTCGGCGTCGGTAACGATGCGGCGACGCAGGTTGAATTCCGACTGGGCGGTGTCGAAGTACGAGTAGGTACCGCCAGTGTTGGCGTGCCAGACGTCTACCACGGCGCCGGCCAAAGGTTCGCCAGCGGTGTTGAACACGCGGCCTTGCATAAACAGGGTCACACCCGGATCGACGCCATCGTCAAGGCGCGCTTCGCCTTCCGACAGCGGCGCGCCCGCCACGTACAGTGGACCTTCGATGGTGCGCGGGGTGCCGCCGGACTTGCCGGCCTGCTCGTCTTCGGCGTCCATCAGCAGGTCAAGGTAGTGCTCCAGACCGAGACCGGCCACCACCAGCCCGGCTTCCTGGCGAGCGCCCAGCACGTTGAGGTAGTTGACCGCTTTCCAGAACTCTTCCGGGGTCACGGCCAGGTCTTCGATGATGTTCACCGAATCACGCAGGATGCGGTAGACCAATGCCTTGGTCCGTGGGTCGCCGGCGTCGTTGTGCAGGCCGCTGGCCTCTTCGAGAAATTTCTGGACTTCGGCAGTGTGGGAAATCTTGACGTTCATTCTGGGTTCCTCATCTTGTAATTATTAGGGTAGCGCGCTGAACAGGCTGGGCTCAGCGGTCATCGTCACGGATGGAAGAAGGATGCCGGCACATCGCGTCGATCTCGATGGCCATGTACGGAAACAGCGGCAATTGCATCAGCAGGTCATGCAGTTCCTGAACGCTGTCGACATCGAACACGCTGTAGTTGGCGTAGTGTCCGGCGATGCGCCACAGGTGACGCCACTTGCCCTGCTCTTGCAGACGCTGGGCCAGGGCTTTTTCGTCAGCCTTGAGTTTGGCTGCCGCTTCCGGGTTCATGTCGACCGGCAGGTTCACGGTCATTTTTACGTGGAACAGCATAATGCTCTCCTCAGGCTTGGTGAATGGCAGTGGATGTCTTGTCGCGGCGGAAAAACGCCAGGCGTTCCTCATCCAGGCTCAGGCCCAGACCCGGGGTGTTCGGCACGTGCAGTTCAAAATCGCGATACACCAGCGGTTCGCTGAGAATGTCTTCAGTCAGCAGCAGCGGGCCGAACAGTTCGGTGTCCCACGCCAGTTTGTTCAGGGTAACGAAGGCATGGGCCGAGGCCATGGTGCCTAGGCCACCTTCAAGCATGGTGCCGCCGTACAGGGCGATACCGGCCGCTTCGGCGATGGAGGCGGTGCGCAATACAGCACGGGGGCCACCGTTCTTGGCGATCTTCAGGGCGAACACCGAAGCCGCGCCTTCGCGGGCCAGATTGAACGCATCTTCCACGCATTCGATGGATTCGTCGGCCATGATCGGCGCCGGGCTCATGGCGTTCAGGCGAGCCATACCGGCGCGGTTATTGCGCGAAATTGGTTGTTCGATCAGGTCGATGCCATTGGTACCGAGGATCCGGCAGGCCCGCAATGCCACCGCTTCGTCCCAGGCCTGATTGACGTCGACCCGTACGCTGGCGCGGTCACCCAGGGCTTTTTTGATCGCAATCACGTGGGCCAGGTCGCGGTTGACCTCACCGGCACCGATCTTCAGTTTGAAAATGCGGTGGCGACGCAGGTCGAGCATTTTTTCCGCTTCAGCGATGTCCTTCTCGGTATCGCCGCTGGCCAGGGTCCAGGCCACCGGCAGCGCATCGCGAACACGACCGCCGAGCAATTCGCTGACCGGCAGGCCGAGGCGTTTGCCCAAGGCATCGAGCAGTGCGGTTTCAATACCGGATTTGGCGAAGGTGTTGCCACGGATGCTGCGCTCCAGGCGCAACATGGCGGCGTTGACGTTGTTGCTGTCCTGGCCGATCAACAAGGGGGCGAAGTGCGTGTCGATGTTGGTCTTGATGCTGTCCGGGCTTTCATTGCCGTAGGCCAGGCCACCGATGGTGGTGGATTCGCCGATGCCTTCGATGCCGTCGGCGCAACGCACGCGAATGATCACCAGGGTCTGGTTCTGCATGGTGTGCATCGCCAGCTTGTGCGGGCGGATGGTCGGCAGATCGACGATGATCGTCTCGATCGACTCAATGGCTGTTGCAAGCATTTCGATACCCGTCAGGTTCTTGAAGTTCTGGAATCGATTCTCGTACGGCTTTTTTCCCGATGCCAATATAGAATTGGTCTGACTTGATACCTTAAAGGTATGCAACAGATCCGCGTCTGGAGGCTCCATGGAACTGCGTCACCTGCGTTATTTCCAGGTATTGGCTCAAACCCTCAACTTCACCCGTGCGGCCGAGTTGCTGCACATCGCCCAGCCGCCCTTGAGCCGGCAGATCCAGCAACTGGAGGACGAACTGGGGGTGATGCTGCTCGAGCGCGGCCGACCGCTGAAGTTGACCGACGCCGGGCGGTTTTTCCATGAGCACTCCACCGCCCTGCTCGAACAACTGAACAAGGTCTGCGACAACACCCGGCGTATCGGATTGGGAGAAAAGACCTGGCTGGGTATCGGTTTTGCGCCGTCGACACTGTATGGCGTGTTGCCGGAGCTGATCCGGCGGTTACGCAGTGGCGAGCCGCTGGAGTTGGAGCTGGGGCTTTCGGAGATGACCACCCTGCAACAGGTGCAGGCGCTCAAGGCCGGGCGCATCGACATCGGTTTCGGCCGGATCCGTATCGACGACCCGGCCATCGTCCAGACCGTGCTCACCGAAGACCGCCTGGTTGCCGCCCTGCCCGCCGGCCATCCGTTGCTTGCAGGTCCCATCAGCCTGCGGGATCTGGCGAAGGAACCCTTTGTGCTGTACCCCGGCAATCCACGGCCGAGTTACGCCGACCATGTGATTGCCCTGTTCGAGTCCTACGGCGTGAGCATCCACGTCGCGCAATGGACCAACGAACTGCAAACGGCGATCGGTCTGGTGGGGGCAGGAATCGGGATCACCCTGGTGCCGGCCTCGGTGCAGTTGCTGCACCGCGACGACATCGGCTTCACCCCGCTACTGGAAGACAACGCCACCTCGCCGATCATTCTCAGCCGACGGGTGGGCGATGTATCGCCGGGGTTGAACCATTGTTTGCGGATGATTGATGAGCTGTTGCCACGAGGCTGACAACGATCAACCGGCAAACGCCCGGCGCCCTGCCCTCATCTCGGTACGCAACTCGCCGACAAAATCAGAGATGGCGCGTACGCTGGTCAGCTCCGCCGTCGAAACACCGCTGATCAACAACTCCACTCGCTTGGTGACGGAATCGTAGACTTCGATGCGCAGCAGTCCGAGACTCTCCGTGCACTCGCACGACAGCGGCTCAAAACCGGACTCTACGATGTTGCAAAGAACTGAAATCGGAAGCATGGCCGGTCCCTCGGACGATAGTCAGTTGGATTGGATCCGTATCAGCATAGTTACACTTTGCCGATTTTGCGCCAGTAAATTGCCGTCAATTTTGTTATACCCCTCGCATTTCCGGCAACTCAGTGGGAATTACCACCCCAGATCCAGTTCCAGAACCCCGGCAACTCGACTGGCTGCGAACCATCGCGTACGGTTCGCGCCATGGCCGCCCGCTGTAGCGCAGCCTGATCGTCGTAAAACGGCTTGTTGGCGGTTTTCACTCCGGTCTCCCGGGCGCTGTCGAGCAGAATCTGCAGGTACTCACGGGTATGCCGGGCGGTATAGCGGTTGAGGTCGTGGAAGGTCACCACCACCGGAATCACGCCGTCGACCACCGGCAATTCGCCACGGGCAATGCGTTCGCGAACTTCGGACATCGAACGCAGCATGTGCGACCGGCGCCGGGGGCTGGCGTTGAAGCCCCAGATCTTGCCGTCATTGGCGCTCAAGTCGGTGAGCAGCACGCGCAGGCCATGCTGCTGATAAGCGGCGAAGGTGCGTTTGTCGTAGTTCCAGAATGGCGGGCGCAACAGGGTTGGCGGGGCGCCGGTAATCGCGGCGATGTCGGCGCTGCCATCATTGAGGGCCTGCTCCAACACTGGCGGGTCAAGGGAGCGATGATTGGTGTGCCAGGGTGTCGCCGTGTGAAAGCCCAGGATATGACCTTCGGCATGTTCGCGACGCATGATGTCCCGGCCCAACTCGCTGCCACCGGCTCGCGGAGCGCGGGTTTGCACGAAGAACACGGCCTTGATGTCCGGTTGCAGCGGGTTTTGCGCCAAGCTCTCCAATACCGTGACGGTCGGATTCCACCAGCTCGATGCGCTGGGACCGTCATCGAAGGTCAGCAGAAACCGGATGGGGGGCTGCGCCTGCAAACGCTGCTCGGTCCGCGGAGTCATTTCGATCGGTGCGGCGATACAACCCAGCAGACCCACTGCCAGGGCGCACACTGTCAAACACTTGAACAATCGTTTCATCTTTTGCCTTGGGCCAGACCATCACGGTCGATACTTCAATGGGCAAGGATCCTTCGCCCGCTCATCCGTCGTCGGCCCGCATCGAGACGACGGGCCGAGGTTGGATAGGGTACACCGGGTTTGGTTCCGGAGCTTGCCAGGCCCGTTTCGCCACAAGCAACTAGACTCAAAGCTTCGGTCGGAGCGTCTTAACCGGAGTGTCAGGCCATGTGCGGACGACTGTCGCAATACCGTGGAATCCACGACTTCGTAGCGGTGCTGAGCATCCCCGACGCGCTGATCAATCACGTCGGCAACGAACCCCTGGGGCACTACAACGCCGCCCCCACCACGCAACTCGCCCTGTTGCACCAGGAGAATGAGCGACTGCACGCCGACGCCGTGCGCTGGGGTTGGCGACCGCACTGGTCGACGGATCGCACGGAGCCGGTCAATGCCCGGGTCGAGAAAGTCGCCCACGGCCCCTACTTCCGGGCGATCTGGCCCCATCGTGCGATCTGCCCGATTGATAACTGGTTCGAATGGGTCGACGCCGGTGACGGCAACAAACAACCGTGGTTGATCCGGCGACGGAACCGGGCACCGGTTTTCTGCGCGGCCATCGGCCAGTACCCCATCGGCGGAGCCCCTCACAGGGAGCACGATGGTTTCGTCATCCTGACGGCCGACAGCGCAGGCGGCCTGCTTGACGTGCATGACCGGCGACCGGTGGTGTTCTCGCCCGAACTGGCGCGGGAATGGCTGGACCCGGCCACGCCCAAGGAGCGGGCCGAGGAAATGGCGTTATCCCAGGGCGAGGTCAGTGAGGTATTTGAGTGGTACAAGGTCGACAGGGCCGTTGGCAATGTCAGGAACCAGGGCGCCGCGCTCATCAATAAGGTTCCATGAACTTATCAATCACGACAAAGCCTCGCTTAATGGCGGGGCTTTGTTGTATTCGCGTGCCGGTCAGAACTTGCGGTCAGGCTCTGACAGTTCCTTACCGTCGTCAGGATGCTTCCAGTCCGGTATCGAACGCTTCTGCTGCTCAATCTCTTCTTCCGTGGGTTCGTCCTCGTCTTCTTCCGGGTCCGGTTGCTTGGGTTCATTGGCCATGTTCACCTCTCTTCCTGAAGGGATCGGTCATCAATTTAAGCTTAGATCAGTTCCCTTGCCCCGCTCAGAGCCACCAGCGCAGCAAAAAGAAGAAGCCCATGCTCAACAGCATGCTGAGCAACGTATTGCGCGTGTAAAGCACCAGAGCGACCGCCACCAGCGAGCTGATCAGGTAGGGATTGTCCCAGTGCAGATTCAGCTGTTTATCCGGCATGAACACAATCGGCCCGCAGATGGCGGTCAACATGCCCGGTACGGCAAACCCCAGGAACTGCCGGGCATTGCTGCTCAAGCGTAGCGGCAGTCGCGGTTCCAGAAAAACATAGCGGTTGAGGAACACCAACACGCCCATTCCGATAATCACTGCCCAGACCATCATGTGCGGCCACCGTAGAATTTATTGCAGACAAACCCGGCGGTCATGCCCGCCAGCCCCGACAGCACCAGCGCCGAGCCCCATTGCCAGTAGCTGAACAGCACCGAGCAGAACAGCGACACCGCCACGCACACCACGGTCGGCACGTTGCGCACCACCGGGGTGATCAGGGCGATGAAGGTCGCCGCGATGGAGAAATCCAGGCCCAGGTGTTCAAGTCCGGGAATACTGCTGCCAAGCACAATGCCCGCCAGGGTGAACAGGTTCCAGGCGATGTAGAACGTCAGGCCCACGCCCAGGGCGTACCAGCGGTTGAACTGCTGTTTGTCGTGCTGGCTGGTCAGGGCGAACAACTCATCGGTGAGCAAAAACCCCAGGCCCGCGCGCCAACGCCCCGGCAAGGGCGAAATCACCGAGCGCATGCTCATCCCGTAGAGCAAATGCTGGGAAGTCAGCAGCAACGTGGTCAGCAAGATCGAAAAAATCCCGGCACCGCCCTTGAGCATGCCGATGGCCACCAGTTGCGCGGCACCGGCAAACACAATGCTCGACAGGCCCTGGCCTTGCAGGGGCGTGAGGTTGGCTTCGATGGCCATGGAACCGGCCAGCAAGCCCCAGGGCGCGGTGGCCAGGGACAACGGCATGATCGCCGCTGCACCGCGCAAAAAGGCACTGCGCGGCATGATTGAGTTGGACATAACGTTCTACAGACAGGGAAAGACCCCAGACTGTGCCAGCAGTCGCGGCCGAAGGCTTGAACAATCTTGCTCACTGATACGCGGCGTACCATTCATCGGCTGCCCGCTTGATTCGCCAAAGTGCTAGCAACATGATGGCGCTGCATTTTCATCGAGGCAGGCCCTTCATGAGTTCAGTGGAAACCGACAGCGACGTTTATAAAACCCTGCTTGAGTCGACCCGGGCGATTCCCTGGCGCATCGACTGGAAAACCATGACGTTCAGCTACATCGGGCCACAGATCGAAGAACTGCTGGGCTGGAAGCAGAACAGTTGGGCGTCGGTCAACGACTGGGTCGAGCGCATGCACCCGGATGACCGCGACTACGTGATGGACTTCTGCGTCTCGCAATCGCGCGCCGGCATCGATCACGAGGCCGACTATCGCGCACTCACCGAAAGCGGCGAGTACGTCTGGATCCGCGATGTGGTGCATGTGGTGCGCAAGGACGGCGAAGTCGAGGCGCTGGTGGGTTTCATGTTCGATATCAGCGAGCGCAAGAAAACCGAAGAGCACCTGATCCGCCTGCAAAAACAGCTTGAAGAGTATTCCTTCCAGGACGGCCTGACCGGCATCGCCAACCGGCGCATGTTCGACACCGTGCTGGAGCGCGAGTGGAACACGGCCCAGCGCACCGGCTTGCCGTTGTCGGTGATCGTGCTGGATATCGATTACTTCAAGCAGTACAACGACCATTATGGCCATATCAAGGGCGACGAATGCCTGCGCCGAGTCGCGCAAACCTTGTCCCTGGCGGCCAACCGGCCACGGGATTTCATCGCGAGGATCGGCGGTGAAGAGTTTATCTGGCTGCTGCCGGAAACCGATGCCGAGTCCGCGCGGCTGGTGGCGCACAAGTGCCTGCACCTGATGCGCCAGCAGCAGATCCCCCATGAATTCTCGAACGTGTCGAAGCTGCTGAGTATCAGCCTCGGCGTCGGCACCACCCTGGCGTCGATGCACGCGACAGCCCTGGAATTCGTCGAACAGGTCGATCATCTGCTCTACCAGGCCAAGCACAATGGCCGGATGCGCGCCGAGTATGCTGATTTTCGTGATTGACAAATGGCGCTCCGGCTTTTAAAACTGGGCGCCTCACTCAGGGTGTAAGCAAGTATGTCCGCAACCTTCAATCTCGACTCTTCCGTCATTGGCTTGATTGCCAAGGCGCAAGGTTGCGTTGCGCACGCCCTCAAATCGAAGAAACAGTCGCTCATGTGACCGGGGCGCGCTGTCCCGTCAGATGAGCTGACAGGACATTGAGCGCGACGGACCACCCTCCCCTTGCTTACTCTCCTTCCATGCCCCTGACGGTGACGAAATCGGTCAACCATCAGGAGAATGTGCATGTCAGCGTTTCAAGGTATCTGGGTTCCACTGGTTACACCCTTCCACAACGGCGCCATCGATTTCGTCGGCTTGCGCCGGTTGGTCAGCCATCTGCTGGAAAAAGGTGTCGACGGACTTATCGTTTGCGGCACCACCGGCGAACCGGCGGCGATGGGCAAGCATGAGCAACTGGCGGTGCTCGATGCGGTGCTGGAGCTGGTGCCGGCGCAACGGGTGGTCATGGGCCTGGCCGGTAACAACCTGAGCGAGTTGTTGCAGTTCCAGAGCGAGATCCTCAAGCGCCCGGTGGCGGGTCTGCTGGTGCCAGCGCCGTATTACATCCGCCCTTCCCAAGCCGGCCTCGAAGCGTTTTTCCGCACGGTCGCCGATGCCTCCAGCGTTCCGTTGATTCTCTATGACATCCCCTACCGTACCGGCGTGGCCTTCGAACAGGCGACCCTGCTCAACATCGTCGCCCACGAGCGGATCGTCGCCATCAAGGATTGCGGCGGTAATTTTTCGAACACCCTCGCCTTGCTCAATAGCGGCCAGGTCGACGTGCTGTGCGGCGAAGACAACCAGATCTTCAATGCCCTGTGCCTGGGTGCCAAAGGCGCGATTGCCGCGTCGGCGCATGTCCATCCCGAACTGTTCGTGCAGTTGCACCGGCAGATCCGCGACAACCAATTGGCCGAGGGCCGCGCCACGTTTTTCCGTTTGCTGCCGCTGATCAACAGCCTGTTCCTGGAGCCCAACCCGGCCCCGGTGAAAACCGCGCTGGCCCAGGAAGGCTTGATCGGTGACGAACTGCGCGCGCCCATGCAACGCAGCAGTGAATCGATGACCGAGCATTTGAAGGCCGTGCTCAGCGCATTGGATCGCGACAATCGATAGAGCACCGGCCTGCGGCCCGAGTACCATGGAGCGATTCGTTCAGCCTTCAGGGGCACCGACATGCTGTACCGAATCGCCGCCGACGGGCTGACGCTGTTTCACTTGCTGTTCATTGTGTTCGTGTTGTTCGGCGGGTTGCTGGTGCTCAAATGGCGCCACCTGATCTGGTGGCATCCGCCCGCTGCGTTGTGGGGTATGGCGGTGGAATTCTTCCACTTGCCCTGCCCGCTGACCGACTGGGAAAACCGTATGCGCCAGGGGGCCGGGCAAACCGGCTATGGCGGTGGATTCATCGAGCACTACATTTTTCCGATCATCTATCCCTCGGGCCTGACACCCGAAATTCAGTTGGGATTGGGCAGCGTGGTGTTGGTGATCAATCTGGTGGTTTATCTTCGAATGATCAGGAAGTGGAAGCGCCCCTGAAAGATCGCAGTCTGCGGCAACTCCTTTTCCAAGCAAAGAGTTGAATCGGGCGAGTAATCTGTAGGAACTGACTCACTCGAAAAATGGAAAAGGAGCTGGAAACGCAGGAACAATCCGACTTAACAACCCATCTACAATCGTCAATAGTACCCCCCCTATTATGGAAAATTTAAACTGTAAAGGGGGCATCATGAATCGCACCACACCGTCAGTCACTGGCGACGCTTCGACATTCGATCGATTACAAGCTATCTGGAAAGAAATCCTCAGCCACCAGGCCATCTCGGCCGACAGCCATTTTTTTGAATGCGGCGCGACTTCCCTGTCGGTCATGATGCTGCTTGGCAGAATTGCCAACCTGTTCAATGTTGACCTGACCCCCGAAGATATTTTCGACCATCCGACACTGGCTCAGCAGACGGACTTGCTCAACGGCAGCGCACGCCAGGGTAGTGAAAACAGCCTATTGCTGGACGCCCATGCCTGGCGCAAGCGAGAAGGTGACGATACGCCCGGACTGGCTCAACGCGAGGTCCTTGAAAAGCCCCCCGAAACCCCAGCCTATCTGGAAAATGTGGTGATGGCTTTTTACATTCGCGGCGAATGTTCAGTGGCCAGGGTTCGCGAAGCCTTCGGCGCCGTACTTGAACAGCAACCGGCGTTACGTTGCAGTTTCGAATTCAACGCTCACGATCAGTGGCGTCGTTCACAACACGCCCTCGATGAGTTCCCGTTGCCTTTTCACCCGATAAACCTGCCGCTTCAAAGCGACATCAGCCGAACCGTGGCCGATCTGATCGTTGAAGAATCATTGACCGCTTTTGACCTAAGACATGCACCGTTGATACGGGCAACCTACCTTGAATGCCAAGGGACGGATGACGTGCTGATCATCACCGCCCATCACATTGCATTCGATGGCTGGTCAGGTGCGGTACTGATGGACCAGCTTTGCGCGCACTATCAGTCATTACTCGCTACCGGCGTGCCTGACAAAGCCAAATACTGCTTGCAATACGCAGATTATACCGATGCCCAACATCAACGTTTGGCTGAAAACCTGCTGGATAAACATAACGATTTTTGGCAAGAGACACTGAAACAACTGCCCGAACCCTTTCCATTGCGCGGCGCTATTGAGCGGCCTCGGCAATTTACCTATCGCAGTGCCGTTCTACCGCTCAATCTGGATGTGCAATACCCCGCAATTGCGCAATTGTGCAGCCGAACGGGCTTCAGCCTTTATACCGTTATCCTCACCGCGTTCCTGGTTTCTCTCGCCAGAAACACAAGCACGATCGACCTCTACGTACGCTCTCCGGTGGCTAACCGGACCGACGCGGCCCTGGAGCCGGTAGTGGGGTATTTTGTTCACCCCATGGTGATTCGCCCCCGGCTTTGTGAATGGTCGCCCTCTCTGCGGCTGCTGGAGCAGGTCAATCATTGTGTGTTGGATGCCTATGGCCACGCCATGCTGCCACCGCATATTTTTGAAGCCAACTGTTCGCCCCGCGCTGTCGCTTACGGCTCCCGATTTCCCTATTGGTATAACCACCATAACTATCCCTCGCGGCAGCGCCAATTAGGCACATCACAGCTCCACGGTATCGGGGTTCCGTCCAGCGGGATCAAGACCGATGTTTCGCTTAACACACTACGTACCGAAAGCGGATTGGTCGGTAGTCTTTCCTACTACCGTGACGCCATTCCTGAAGATTGTGTGCAAACCCTGTTGGTCAGTTTCAAGCAGGCATTGGACGAGTTGCTTGCCATCCCACCCGGCGTACTTGTCGGCGACAGCACCTACTTCAACCAGGAAGGCACCGCCAACCAGGCGACCGGGTTGCAACAATAATCGCGTAGCAGCCCTTGGGGATGAGCGCGGTTTTTATTGCCACCCACGAAACTCAGGAAACGCATATTCTTCTGTAGATACCGTATTGCCCCTCAAGGATTTTGCACATGCTGTCGACCGAAGACCTGGCGCTGCTCGAGGCCATCCGCGAAACCGGCAGCCTGTCGCGGGCGGCGGCACTCCTGGGCAAGGCGCCGTCGACCGTGTCCTATGCGGCGCGGCAACTGGAGGAGCGCTTCGATGCGTTGCTGTTCGACCGTCGCCGCTACCGTTTGCAACTGACCCCGGCGGGCGAGTTGCTGGTCAACGAAGCGGCGCGGCTGATGCAGGACGTCTCGCGCCTGACCCAACGGGTCCAGCAAGTCGCCAACGGCTGGGAGAGCCGCTTGTGGATCGTGACCGACGAACTGCTGGAGTTCGAATCCCTGATCCCGGTGATCCACGAATTCGATGCGCTGCAATCCGGCGTGCCGCTGCGCATCACCCAGGAAGTGCTCAAAGGGGTCTGGGAAGCCTTGCGCGAAGGCCGCGCGGACCTGGTCATCGGCGCCACCAATGAACCGCCAGCCATTGCCAACCTGCGCTGGATGCAACTGGGGGAAATGGAATGGGTGTTTGCGGTGTCGCCCAAGCACCCGTTGGCCAAGGCCAAAGGCCCGATTACCCGGGCCATGGTCGCGCAGCACCGGGCGATTGTGGTGGCCGATTCGTCCAGAGTCACCGAGGGCAGCACCTACGGCGTCACCGGGGGGCAACCGGTGCTGGCCGTGCCGACCATGCGCGCAAAAATCCTCGCCCAGTGCAATGCGCTGGGGGCGGGCTGGCTGCCGCGAAACCGGGTTGGCACACTGTTGAAAAACGGCACGCTGGTTGAAAAGCCGATGGCCGACCCGCGCGAGCCGAACATCCTGTACGCCGGCTGGCGTGGCGACCATGACGGTCGCGCCCTGGGCTGGTGGCTGGAGCAGCTGAAGAAATCGTACCTGGCCACCCGACTGGTCCAGGGCACGGACCGGTTTGACTGACACCTGAGCCTCAGTTGGCAATCACGCTCATGTTGCGCCCGCTGGCCTTGGCCACGTACAGCGCCTTGTCTGCCGCACCAATCAGGTCTTCGGGGCGAACCTGGGACGCGGCATTGCTGGCACACACGCCGACGCTGACGGTCACGGAGCCTTCCGGACTGTCACTGTGGGCAATGTCGGCCTGCAGTACCGCGCGGCGGATTTTCTCCGCCACCAGAAATGCCCCCACGTAGTCGGTGCCGGGCAGCACCACGGCAAACTCTTCGCCACCATAGCGGGCGGCCAGGTCACCGGGGCGCTTGATGTTGTCCGTGATGATCGAACTGACCTTGCGCAAACACTCATCTCCAGCCAAGTGGCCGTAGCGGTCGTTGAAGGGTTTGAAATGATCGACATCAATCATCAGCAGCGCCAATTCGGACTGGCTGCGTCGGGCACGGCCCATTTCCGCATCGATGAAAGCGTCGAGCTGACGCCGGTTGGCCAGCCCCGTCAGCGCGTCCTTGAGGGCCAGGCCTTCGAGGTTGCGATTGACCTCCAGGAGCTTGTCCTGGGTGTCCAGCAACTCGACCTGCACCAGGTTCTGCTGCTTCATCAGCTTGATAAGCCGAACCCCCAGTACCCCGAGAAAACTCAGCAACAGCGTGACGATGCCGGCGCTGAGCAGCGTCTCCTTGCGCCAGCTGCCGAGCACTTCATCCTTGTTCAACGCGGTAAAAACGATCAGCGGATAACCCTCGACCCGGCGATACCCTATCACCCGCTCGACACCGTCGATGATCGACCTGATCGTGGCCGTCCCCGCGTCGCCCTTGGGCAACAACTGGGTGAACAACGGGCTCTTGGCGAGGCTGGTGCCGATGTCCGCCTCCTTGAAGGGTCTGCGAATGACAATGCTGGCATTGTCGGCGATCAGGTTGATCACGCCGTTACTGCCCATGTCGATGCTGTCGTAGAGCTGCAGGAAATGACTGAGGTAGATCGACGCCAGTGCCACTCCGGCAAAACTGCCGTCGGGATGATTGACCCGGCGCGAAACCGTCATGACCCATTCACCGCTCGAACGGCTCTTGATCGACGGCCCGATGTGCGGCCCACGGCTGGGGTTATCGCGATGGAAGATGAAGTATTCGCGGTCGGAATTGTTGACGCCGGTCTGGCCGGCGCCATTTGAATTGGCAACCCACTGCCCTTTTTCGTCGAAAACAAATACACCATGGAGCTGGCTCAACTCACTGCGCTGGGCGTTGAGCAAGAGCGGCAGCCGGGATTGATCCACGCCGTCGTGTTCCAGACGATCGACCAGGGTGACCAGCAGCGTGTCGGCCTGCTTGATCGTGGCCTGCGCTTGCGATGCCAGGGTCTGCGCAAGGTTGGACATCGCCACTTCCTTGTCATGCAGGTGGTACTGGCGTGAGCTCCAGGCTTCCCAGATCACGATAACCACCATCGACAGGCACACCGCCCCCAGCAGGATCACCGCCGAGCGGACCTTGAGCCGGGGCACGGCTGGCCGGAGCATTTCAATATGATCGTGGATCGACGGTTGTCCCATGATGCTCCCTGAGGGTCTATGACGGGCGAGCCTTCCTGATCGCCGCTTTTACTCACTATGCCTGATCCAGGCTCGCAAAGATGTTAGCCCCTGGCTTGTTTTACCGCTTCCAGCCATGCCGGATCCAGCCGCGTCTGTTCGATATCGATGCCCAGCGCTTGCATTCGTTCCTTGTGCTGATCCATTTCGCGGAGCAACTGGCCGTGATCGCTGGAGTTGCCGTCGAGCTGATGCATCTGGTTCAACCCCAAATGGTAGAAACGCAACAGCTTCATCGCAACCGGATCGCCCTCTTCCACGGCTGCCGTTACATGATGCATGACATTGGTAACGCTCATCAGGCTGCGCTTGAGTCGCCAACTGTAGACCGCTGGCGCCATCCATTCCTGGCGCCAGAACACCTGGCGCATCAGCGCCGCCATCGCCAGCACCGCAACAAATACGCCACCGACGTTGAAGCGCAGATTGTCGCCCCCCGGCGTGCCGAACAGAGCCACTGCCGCCGTGGACAGCACCATCGCCAGCGCCAGAAAGATCAGGGCAATGATGACCGTGCTGCGCCGCGTCTGTTGCCGGTAGGTCTGGGCGTTCATCGGCTGGATTTCGAACATTGCGTCGGGTTTCCTGAGTTTGAAAGGGGTCTGAGGCAAAAAGACAGCGGGCCATTATCGCCTCTGCGCGGGATTTAGCTATGCTGGGGCTCCTTTTCATCTTTTCATCGTCAAGCCGGGGACATGGCAAGACCGCGCAGTTCGTGCCATCTTCTTTCATGAATACACATTATTCGGATGCCATTCGTAGTTGCTGAGTGAATGACATCGTTTTAAGGATCATTGAATGACCCAACGCCAAGTTATCAACGCCTCCGTCAGTCCCAAAGGCAGCCTGGAAACGCTCTCGCAACGGGAAGTCCAGCAATTGAGCGAAGCCGGTTCCGGCAGCACCTACACCCTCTTCCGCCAGTGCGCCCTGGCCATCCTCAACACCGGCGCCCATGTCGACAACGCCAAGACCATCCTTGAAGCCTATAAAGATTTTGAAATACGCATTCACCAGCAGGACCGGGGCGTGCGCCTGGAACTGCTGAACGCCCCGGCCGACGCCTTCGTCGACGGCGAAATGATCGCCAGCACCCGGGAAATGCTGTTCAGCGCCCTGCGTGACATCGTCTACACCGAAAACGAACTCGACAGCCAACGCATCGACCTGAGCACCTCCCAGGGCATCAGCGACTACGTTTTCCACCTGCTGCGCAACGCCCGCACCCTGCGCCCCGGGGTCGAGCCGAAGATCGTGGTGTGCTGGGGCGGGCACTCGATCAACACCGAAGAATACAAATACACCAAGAAAGTCGGCCACGAATTGGGCCTGCGCAGCCTGGACATCTGCACCGGTTGCGGCCCCGGCGTGATGAAAGGCCCGATGAAAGGCGCGACCATCGCCCACGCCAAGCAACGCATCCACGGCGGCCGCTACCTGGGCCTGACCGAACCCGGGATCATCGCCGCCGAAGCGCCGAACCCGATCGTCAACGAACTGGTGATCCTGCCGGACATCGAAAAACGCCTGGAAGCCTTCGTCCGCGTCGGCCACGGCATCATCATCTTCCCGGGCGGCGCCGGTACGGCCGAAGAGTTCCTGTACCTGCTGGGCATCCTGATGCACCCGGGCAATGAAGGCCTGCCCTTCCCGGTCATCCTCACCGGGCCGAAACACGCCGCGCCGTACCTGGAACAACTGGACGCGTTCGTCGGTGCAACCCTGGGCGACGCCGCCAAGCAGCACTACCAGATCATCATCGATGACCCGGCCGAAGTGGCACGGCAAATGACCCAGGGCCTCAAAGCGGTCAAGCAGTTCCGTCGCGAGCGCAACGATGCGTTCCACTTCAACTGGCTGCTGAAAATCGACGAAGGCTTCCAGCGCCCGTTCGACCCGACCCACGAAAACATGGCCAACCTGAAACTGAGCCTCGACCTGCCGTCCCACGAACTGGCGGCCAACCTGCGCCGCGCGTTCTCCGGCATCGTCGCCGGCAACGTCAAGGACAAGGGCATCCGCCTGATCGAAGAACACGGGCCGTACCAGATCCGTGGCGACGCGGCGATCATGCAACCGCTGGACCTGCTGCTCAAAGCCTTCGTCGCCCAGCACCGCATGAAACTGCCGGGCGGCGCGGCGTATGTGCCGTGTTATCGGGTGGTGGCGTAAGACTGAGCCATGGCTATCGCGAGCAAGCGCCCACACATTGGGTTCCCGGTTTTACGCGGGACTTGTGGCCACTGAAGATCCCTGTGGGAGCGAGCTTGCTCGCGATGGCTTTGTGTAAGGCGATGATTGTTTTGCGGGTGTACATATCCGTTGCTGCGGTAACGGCGGCTATAGGTTCCGCCCTTACGGCGGGTCACTTTCGAAGAGCGCGAAAGTAACCAAAGCGCTTTGCCCCTTACATTCGGTGCCTCGCCGTGGCTCGGCATGCCCTCGCTCCGGTCCTGCTCCGTGGGCCCGCCGCCATCGGCCATCCATGGCCGGCGGCGGCTAACCCGGCATCCATGCCGGGTTGCCCACTGCGCAGAACCTGCGCTCGGCCTCACGAGGGGGCGTACACCGCAACAGCGTCCGAGGCGGCCTGCCGGCCGGCCTGGTTGCTCGGTGCGTTCGTCTGTGATGTACCTGGTCGACTGGCAGGCCGCTATCGCGAGCAAGCTCGCTCCCACAGGTATTCAGTACATCTGCAAGAAATTAGGCGGCTATCAGGCCGCCATCGCGAGCAGGCTCGCTCCTACAGTTGATCCGAGTGTGCCTGCAAGAAATTGGTCGGCTGGCAGGCCGCCATCGCGAGCAAGCTCGCTCCCACAGAAAAGCAAAGGCAGAGCACCCCACACCGCGCCGCTTCTCACCACTCATCAGGCCGAGCGTTAGCTCGCCTGCAGCTTTTGATCTTGATCCACCCGCCCCCTCGGCAGGCTGAGTGGAGGTGTTCATCCGGGGATTGGCGCGCAGCGCCGTTCGACGCAGTCGAACTCATTGCATGTAGGTCGAAGCGAAGCCGACCGGAGGGCAATGCCCCCGGATGAATACCGCAGCGAAGGAACCCCGAGCCTCAGCGAGGGGCCGTACGTAAGGGGCGAGACCTTTTGTGTAGTGGTCAACTAATTCCAGACACCTCGGTAGGTGATTTCGACGCCATCGCCCGCTCGTAAACGGTTGGTGGCAGATATCCCAGTTTCGAGTGCAGCCGCTCGTTGTTGTAAAACCCAACGATGT